>JBBQKE010000294.1:0-2703 GCA_038326585.1 Actinomycetales bacterium
ATTCGCTGGCAGCTGTGGCTGTTCTTTCCGCCCCACGAGAACGGATTCGGCGGCGCGGCCATGCCCTGCGACGACCTGCCGCGTCGGGCACCTGCTGAAGCTGCCGACGTGCTGCACACCGTCATCAGCGCGGTCGCCGAACGCACGTCGGCGACCGAGCTGATTCTGGCGCTCGAAAGGCGCGGAGGCCCCGACCCCGGCCGCCTCGATCGAGAGTGGATGCTCGCCGCAGCCACCGCCGCCGACCGAGCCGGCGTGCGCCTGCGCGCGGTGCTCATCAGCCACACCCGCGGAGTGCGCGAGCACGCCCCGCCCGCCCCGACCCTCGATACCGCGTTCGCTACACTCGACGACCATGGTGACCAGGGCGAACGATGACAGCGCAGCTTTGCGAATGCAGCAACCCTCGGAAAAGCGCGAACTTGGCTTCCTGCCAGGTGTGGACACCACCGAGTCCTTCTTCGAGCCGCTTCCCGAGTCGGAACTCGCCGCCTGGGAGGGCGACAGCCTCACAGCCGAGATCGACGCGGCCATCGCTCTCATCCGCGCCGACCCCGACGCCGCGGCCAGGATGGACCGCGAGCGTGCCGAGTGGTGAGAGGCTGCTAGTCGCTGGCTCGAAGAGCTCACGGCGGACGACGAGTGGTGATCTCGCGCGGCGAAGTCCGCTAGTTCGTCACCGGGCTGCGGCGCGTGCTGAACCTGTAGTGCGGCTCAGCGCGCGCCGAGCATCCCGAACCGAATCGATCAGTCGTCGAGAACGAACGTGACCTCCATGGTCACCTGGTAGGCGCCGACCTTGCCGTCGACGATGTGCAGCTTCTGCTCTTTGATCCACGCGCCGCTGACGCCGCGCAGGGTGCTGTTGGCGCGGTCGACTCCGACGCGCACGGCGTCTTCGAAGCTCTTCTCCGAGCGAGCGGTAATCGTGGTGATACGGGCGACAGATGACATGGAGTGCTCCACTTCGTTGTGACGGGCTGTTTGCCCCAGTCAACCCCTGCCAAGCGCTCGCGTCTAGGGGTTGCGCGCGTGCCCCTTTCGTGGCGAGCATCCGCACCACAATGCGCGGTATCGCTCTAACTCGGTGCTACACTGAGTAAGCGCGATACCGCGTAAATCCCTCAGCACCCCGGTCAGCTCCACGCATCACCGGGATGCTGACCCAATGTCACCCCTCGCCCCTACCCTGAGCAGACCCCTGGCCGGAGGAGAACCCCCGTGTACCTGACCACGATCGAGAGCGGCGAGCGACTGCTCGTGACCTCGGCGAGCGACCTGACGCGCGCCGCAGACTGCGAGTTCCGCGTCGCCCGCGACCTCGATGCGAAGCTGGGGCGCATCGCGGCGGTCACAGACGAGCCGGATGCGATGCTCGCGCGCACCGCCACGATGGGCGACGCGCACGAGGCCGCCATCATCGTCGACTACCGCGCCAAGGCCGCCCACCCAGACGACGTGCTCGAGATCGGCCGCGCCGACAACGCGGGCCTCGACGCGATCGACCCGTTCGCCGCGCAGACGCTCGACGCCCTGCAGCGCGGCGTGCCGGTCATCGTGCAGGCCACCTTCGTCGACCGAGACCACAATCCCGGCGAGCAGGGCGAGCTGCCGATCGCGTTCGTCGG
The DNA here is from genome assembly GCA_038326585.1 of Actinomycetales bacterium. GTDB lineage: Bacteria > Actinomycetota > Actinomycetes > Actinomycetales > Microbacteriaceae > Microcella. Next base: position 1,629 of record JBBQKE010000294.1, read on the forward strand.
CTTCGCCGACTTCCTCGTGCGCACCCCCGAGGGCGCCTACCGGGTGCAAGACAGCAAGCTCGCGCGCCGCGCGAAAGTCACGGCGCTGCTGCAGCTCGCCGCCTACGCCGAACAGCTCGAGCGGCTCGGCATCGAGGTCGACCCCGAGGTCGACCTGATTCTGGGCAATCGCGAGGTGAGCATCCACCGCCTCGACGACATCGCGCCCGTGCTGCGCGCTCGGCGGGCGCGGCTGCACCGTCTGCTGCGCGAGCGCGCGGTGGCCGAGGGCCCGATCGCCTGGCGCGACCCGAGCGTCACCTACTGCCGCTCATGCGCCTGGTGCAAGTCAGAGGTCACGGTGCACGACGACGTGAGCCAGGTGGCCGGCCTCACCGGCGCGCAGTGGACCAAGCTCGGCGCCGCCGGCATCGAGACGCTCGGGCAGCTCGCCACCAGCACGGGCACGGTCGGGGGCATTGCCGCGAGCACGCTCGACACGTTGCGGCTGCAGGCGGCGCTTCAGCACGAGGCCGCGGGGTCGACCGCCGGCACCCTGCCCCCCGTGAAGGTGCGCGACGCGGCTCCGTTGCACGCGCTGCCGCCCGCGAGCCCGGGCGACCTGTTCTTCGACTTCGAGGGCGACCCGCTCTACACCGAGAGCGATCCCGCACGCTGGGGCCTCGACTACCTGTTCGGCATGGTTGACACCGACGCGCAGTTCACGGCGTACTGGGCGCACACCTTCGACGAGGAACGGGATGCCCTTCTCGCCTTCCTCGACGACGTCGAGACCCGCCGGCGCGCGCATCCCGACCTGCACGTCTACCACTACGCCGCCTACGAGCGCACCCACCTGCGGTCGCTGAGCGCGCGCCATGGCGTGGGGGAAGACATCATCGACGAGTGGCTGCGCAGCGGAGTGCTCGTCGACCTGTATCCCGTCGTGACGCGCGCCCTGCGCCTCGGAACACCGAACTATTCGATCAAGTCGCTCGAGAAGATCTACTGGCCCGCCGCGCGCGCGGGGGCAGACCTCGCCCGGGGCGACGATTCGGTGGCGATGTACGTCGACGCGCGCACGGCCCGCGAGAAC
>JBBQKE010000295.1:0-2694 GCA_038326585.1 Actinomycetales bacterium
AGGCTGGGCAGAAGAACGGGTTCGCTCTCGCCGGCATCATCATCGGTTTCATCGGTCTCATCTTCGTCATCGCGCTGCTCGTCGGAGGCGGGGCGCTCTTCGGCAGCCTCTTCGGCGGGCTGACCCAGGTGTGTGCCGAACTCGGCTCGGGCGTCTGGGAGGTCGACGGAGTCACCTACACGTGCCCGTAGTCACGACTGACTGACCTAGCCTGGTCGCGTGATCGTCGCGACTCCGGATGCCGAGCGCGAGCTCGCGCCGTCCGCGCCTCGCAATCTCACGGCCACGCTGGGCTTCATCCGTCGCGGACGCGGCGACCCGACCCTGCACATCGTCGAGGGGCCGGGAGCGTGGCGCGACGTCTGGCGCGCGCAGCGCACGCCCGAGGGCATCGCGACCCTGCGTCTCACGGTCGACGGGCGTCATGTGCGTGCTCAAGCCTGGGGCCCGGGAGCGCAGTGGAGCGTCTCCCGCACACCCGCGCTCATCGGCGAGCACGACGACTGGAGCGCGCTCGACGTGCTGCTCTCCGACCGTGATGACGCAGCCTCCACGGCCCTCGCGCGGGTGCGCCGACGCACCCGTGCCCTTCGCCTGACGAGCACCGGCATTGTGCTCGAGGCGGCCGTGGCCGCGGTTCTCGAGCAGAAAGTAACCGGGGTCGAGGCGCGGCGTGCGTGGCGAGCACTCGTGCGGCAGCACGGCGAGCCAGCGCCCGGCCCCGCACCTGAGACCCTCATGGTGATGCCCGACGGGGTGGGGTGGCGCAGCATCCCGGATCACGACTGGCACCGCGCCGGGGTAGGCCCGCAGCGCATGGCGACCATTCGGCGGGTGGCGGCGGTGAGCTCGTCGCTCGAGCGGTTGAGCGATGGAACCGTGCCCGCCCTCGTGCGAGGCCTGCGGTCGATCCCCGGCGTGGGGGAGTGGACGGTCGCCGAAGTGCTGCAGCGCTCGCACGGCGACCCCGATCTGCTCAGCGTCGGCGACGCGCACCTGCCGCACGTGATCGGCACGTGGTTCACGGGCGACCGCACCGACGACGCCGGCATGCTCGAGCTGTTGGCGCCGTGGGCGGGTCATCGGCAGCGCGTTGTGCGACTCATCACCTCGCTCGGGGTTGAAGCGCCCCGCTTCGGTGCGAAGGCCACGATCGAAGATCACCGCGCGCGCTGAGCGCCTATCGTGGCGCCGTGAACAAACTCTTGCGCCTCTGGTGGGTGCTCTGGCGCGCTCGCCGCGGCGCTGCGCTCGACCCAACCGACGTGAGCACTGTGCGGTTTCGCGTGCTGCCCAATGACCTCGATCTGCAGGGCCACATGAACAATGGCGTCTACCTCTCGATGATGGATCTCGGTCGAATGGATCTCATGGTGCGCTCGGGCGTGTGGCGCGAGTTGAGTGCCCGCGGCTACTACCCCGTCGTCGCCAGCTCGACCATCACCTATCGCCGCTCGCTCGACCCGTGGGAGTCGTACGACCTCGAGAGCCGCATCGTCGGCATCGTGCCGGTCCCCGAGCTCGTCGAGCTGTTCGGGCTCGACCCCGACCATCACCCCTTGCCGCAGTGGCTCGCCGAGTGGAGCAGCAATGCCGCCCTGCCCTCGCGCCGCGACTCGGCACCGAGCGTGTGGCAGTGAGCGGAGTAGCGTTCACGGATGACCATCGTTCCCGACCCCGAAGACCGTCGCCCGCGCAGCGTCTATGGCGTCGGAGGCGAGCCCGAGGTGCAGGCCTCACTCGCCAATGAGCGCACGGCCCTCTCGTGGATCCGCACCGGGCTCACGCTCGTGGCCGGTGGCGTTGCCCTGGCCACGCTCGCAAGCCTCGGAGACCTGCCGCTCGTCATTCTGCTCATCGCTGGCCTGGCCGCGCTGGGGGGCGCGTCGCTGGGGGCCTGGGCGCTCATCTCGTGGCGCCGTACTGAGCGAGCACTGCGCCTTCGCATGCCGATTCCCGACCCCTCGGCCCTGCCGTGGGTCGTCACCGGAGTCGTTGCGGCGGGACTCTTCGTCGCCGGCTTCTCGGCATTCCAGGCAATTGAGCTGGTGCGATGAGGCCGGCCGCATCGCGATGGTCATGAGCTCTCGAGAGCCGGATGCCCGGCGCGCGCCCGTCGACCGCACCAGCCTCGCGTGGCAACGCACGGCACTGCAGTCGTCGCTCGTTGCGCTGTTCGCCGGGGTCACGGCTCTGCAGCTCGGAGAGCCGGCGGTGGGCATCGTCGCAGCCACGCTCGCCGGAGTCGCGATCGTTCTCGGGGCCGTCATGCCGCGGGTGCATCGCACAACCGTCGAACACCACGAGCCCTGGCCGCTCATGGTGCGCACGGTCGCGGTCGTCATGGTGACCGGCGTGGTCACGATCGCTCTCGTCGCCGCGGTCGCGCTCGAGCGCTGAGGCGCTCAGAGGCTCTCGAGCACGGCCATCGCGGCGTTGTGGCCCGCGATGCCGCTGACTGCGCCGCCGCGGCGCGCGCCGGATCCGCAGAGCAGGACGCCGGGCATCCCTGTGTCGACGCCCCAGCGCCGCGCGGGGGTGTCGAGAGGCGCGCCGTTGTCTACCATCGGCCAGTCGAGGTCGCCATGGAAAATGCTGCCGCCCGGCAGCCGCAGCGCGTGCTCGAGGTCGCGCGTGGTCTTGGTCTCGACGCACGGGTTGCCGTTCGCGTCGGTCAGCAGCAGCGACTCGACC
>JBBQKE010000296.1:0-2688 GCA_038326585.1 Actinomycetales bacterium
GAGCGCCGCCCTGATGAGCTGAGTCGGGGTCTCGGTGCCGTCGCTGACGCTGCTGTGGGTGTGCATGTCGATGGGGCCGCGGGACATGGTCACCATGCTAAGCGCGCGCTCTGAGCACCACGCCTGAGGAGCGCTACGACAGGATGCTCTTCGTCGCGAAGCGGCCGTAGGCAAGGCTTCCGAAGACGGCGATGTAGGCGAGCTGCAGAAGCGCATTGCTGCCGAACGACGACCACTCGATGGGGTTGCGCAGCAGGTCGGCGAAGTCGAGCCAGTAGTACGTGAGCAGGTAGGGGTGCAACCACTCCAGCTGCGGCAGAGCGATGAGAATCTGGCTGACGATCGACACGATGACCGTCGCTGCCATGGCCCCGACGGGCACGTCGGTGAGCGTCGAGATGAACAGCCCCACCGCTGAGAGACCCATGAGCGAGACACTGACGTACAGCGCCACGAGCAGCGACCGCACCAGAGCCTCGGGCACATCGATGACGTCACCCGACAGCAGCGTCACCGGCCCGACCGGAAAGAGAAGGCTGCCAATGATCGCGCCCGACAGCATGAGCGTGAACGCGGCGGCGAGCGCCCAGGCGACGGTGCCAGCGAACTTGACGAGCAGCAACCGCGCACGGCCGGCGGGTGCGACGAGCAGGTAGCGCAGCGTGCCGTGAGCGGCCTCGCCAGCGATCGCGTCGCCCGCCACCACACCGACCGTCAGCGGCAGGAAGAGTGGGAGGCCGACAATCATGGCGGCGAAGCCGACGAAGAGCCCGTTCTGCGTCACGCTGTCGAGGAACGGCGGACCTCGCCCAGGCTCGACCGGCTGAGAAGACAATGCGACCGCTACGGCCAGCAGAATGGGAATCAGCGCGATCGCGACGAGCATGGCCGTGGAGCGTCGACGGCGGAAGAGCACCGTCAACTCTGAGGCCAGCAGGTCGAAACTCACGACGCGACGACGGATGCTCTGCTCACGCGACGACATCGAAGCCCTCCCCCGTCAGCGCGACGAACCGGTCCTCGAGGGTGGGTTCGTCGAGGGAGAAACCGCGCACGCGCACTCCCCCGGCGACGAGCGCCGAAACAAGCGCATCGACCTCGACCTGCGACCGATCGATCGCCGCCGTGATGAGGTGATCGCCCTGATCGAGAGCTGCCGAAGACGGCGTGAACCCGAGCGTGCGCAGCACTGTCTGGGCGGCGTCGGTATCGGGTGTGCGCACCGAAACCGTGGTCGCATCGGGGCCGCGCAGCTCGTCGAGCGTGCCCTGCGCGACGAGAGATCCTGCGCTCATCACGGCGACGTGGCTGCAGAGCTGCTCGACCTCAGCGAGCAGGTGGCTCGAGACGAACACCGTGGTGCCGTCGGCCGCGAACGAGCGGATGAGACTGCGCACCTCGCGGGTTCCCTGCGGGTCGAGGCCGTTGGTCGGCTCATCGAGCACGAGCAGCTCGCGGGGGCGCAACAGGGCATTGGCGAGCCCGAGCCGCTGCTTCATGCCGAGCGAGTAGGCCTTGACCGGCTTGCCAGCCGCGGGCGAGAGCCCAACGCGGGCGAGGGCAGCCTCGACGCGATCACGACGCGTGCGCCTCTCGCTGTCGCGATCGGCTGCGTCGAAGCGCATCAGATTCGCCGCGCCAGAGAGGTAGGGCGCGAAGGCAGGGCCCTCGACGAGAGCGCCCACCCGGGGAAGCACCGAGCGCCATGCGCTCGGCATCGCCTCGCCCAGAACCAGCGACTCACCCGACGTTGGCTCGATCAGCCCCAGCAGCATGCGGATGGTCGTGGTCTTGCCGCTGCCGTTCGGACCGAGAAAGCCGAACACCGAGCCGCGCGGAACCGCCAGATCGATCTCGGTCACCGCCGACTGCGCGCCGAATCGACGGGTCAGTCCGTGCGTCTCGATAGCGAGGTCAACCATGTCGATTCAGCAGTCGTCAGGGGTGGTGTCGCGGATCGCTCAGCGCGCCGCTGCGGCCTGCAATACGGCCAGGGGCACCGTTCCGACGAGCACACGACCGTCGTCGGTCACGAAGACCGTCGCCAGTGCGGTGCTGAACGCGAAGCCACCGTCGACACTCACAGCGAGCTGCTCGAGCATCGCGGTGTCGACATCAGCCGGCACAGCGCCCGTCGGCAGCTCGACGATGGTCGACCATCCGCTCTGCAGAACCGTGGGCGACGGCTTGCCCTCGGCGCCTGCCGCATCGATGGCCCCATCTTCATCGGTCGTCGACCACTCGGGCATCGGTGCCTCCTCGACCGTCGCACCGGGGGGCGGCGTGAACGAGAAGAGCGCGGCGTCGGGGGTCGAGAGGTCGAGCTGGGTGATGGCGAGCGAGAAGGCGGGAGCATCCTGCCCCACAGCCTCGATGAGCACGCGCAACGGCAAGCCGGTCTCGGCATCGACCGCGATCGCGACCGACCCGATGAGGGTCTCATCGTCGTCGGGTGTGACGCGCACCTGATAGGCAGAACGATCGGCGACGCGCACGTTCTCGGCGAGCGAGATCGTCGAGGTGCCGTCGAGCTCATCGAGCACGAACTGCGCGGCCTCGGCCGGAGTCGAGATGTCGGCGGGCACGCGGCTCTCGAGCTCGGTGACCTTGTCAGCGACGCGGCTCTCGAGCTCGGCCTTCTGCTCGTCGGTGAGCTCGGGCGGCTCGGGTGCGACCATGCGGGTGGCG
>JBBQKE010000297.1:0-2686 GCA_038326585.1 Actinomycetales bacterium
GCGAGGGCGAAAACTTTCTCGGAAGCGACGTCGCGGCCTTCGTCGAATACACCCACCGCGCGATGGAGATCGGGCAGGACCAGCTCGTCACCATCCGGCCCGAGAGCGTCGAGGTCGTCGATTTCTCCGGGCAGCCGGTGACGCCGAACACCTTCGAGGTGAATTGGGATGCCTCGGCCGCCGAGAAGGGTGGCTGGTCGAGCTTCATGGCGAAAGAGATCAGCGAAGAGCCCGAGGCTGTCGCGAAGACCATTCTCGGCCGCGTGCATGACGGGCTGGTCGATTTGCCTGAAGTGGTCGCGCTCGGTGAAGGCACCCTCGCGAGCATCGATCGGGTCGTGATCATCGCCTGCGGCACTGCCGCATTCGCTGGCATGGTGGGCAAGTACGCCATCGAGAAGTGGGCTCGAGTGCCGGTCGACGTCGAGCTCGCGCACGAGTTCCGCTACCGCGAGCCAGTGCTCTCGCCGAAAACCCTGGTCGTCTCGATCAGCCAGTCGGGCGAGACGATGGACACGCTGATGGCTGTCAAGTACGCACGCGAGCAGGGTGCTCGCACTCTGTCGATCTGCAACACGCAGGGTGCGACGATTCCGCGCGAGTCCGAGGCCGTCGTCTACACGCACGCTGGCCCCGAGGTTGCCGTCGCTTCGACGAAGGCGTTTGTCGCGCAGATCACCGCTATCTACCTGCTCGGGCTGCAGCTCGGCCAGGTGCGCGGCACGCTGACCCCCGACCAGGCTCGCGAACTCGTGGCCGAGCTGCAGTCGGTGCCCGAGAAGCTCGCGGCAGTGCTCGGAACCGGCGAGCGCATCGCCGAGCTCGCTCACTGGATGGCCGACACCCGGTCGGTGCTGTTCCTGGGTCGTCACGTCGGCTACCCGGTCGCTCTCGAGGGTGCACTGAAGCTCAAAGAGCTCGCCTATATTCACGCCGAGGGTTTTGCTGCGGGTGAGCTCAAGCACGGGCCGATCGCCCTCATCGAGCCCGGACAAGTGGTATTCGTGATCGTGCCGAGCCCGCGCGACCCCAGCTCGCTGCACGCGAAGGTCGTCTCGAACATCCAAGAGATCAGGGCCCGCGGCGCGCGCGTGATCGCGATCGCCGAAGAGGGTGACGTCGCTGTGCTGCCGCACGCCGACGAGGTCATTCGCATTCCGCTCGCCTCGTCGTTCTTCGAGCCGCTGCTCGCCGTGGTGCCGCTGCACATCTTCGGCATGGAGCTGGCCGCTGCCAAAGGCCTCGACGTCGACCAGCCGCGCAACCTCGCCAAGTCCGTCACGGTCGAGTAGACGCGGTCGAGAGACATGGCGATCGTGGGCGTGGGCGTCGACGTCGTCGACCTCGCGCGCTTCGAGCGCGCGCTCGACCGCACACCGCGACTGCGGGATCGACTGTTCACCGCCGACGAGCGCGCACTGCCGGTACGGTCGCTCGCGAGCCGGTTTGCGGCCAAAGAGGCCCTGCTCAAGGCTCTCGGTGACACCGTCGGTGCGCGCTGGCACGACATGCGCATCGTGAGCGATACGGAGGGCAACCCCGATCTCGTCGTCAGTGGGAAGGTCGCTGAGATTGTCGCGGCGCGCGGCATCAGCTCTCTGCACGTCTCGCTCTCGCACGATGCCGGCGTCGCGATCGCGTTCGTGGTGGCTGAATCGTGAGCGCGCCATTGCGCGAATCGCGCATCTCGGTCGCAGCCCTGGGGCACAACGCCGAGCTGCTGCGCCGGCGAGTGCCGACGCCTCACGCGATGGCGGTGGTGAAGGCCGACGGCTACGGACACGGCGCCGTCACCGCAGCTCGCGCGGCGCTCGATGCAGGTTTCGACCACCTCGGGGTCGCCGACCTCGAAGAGGCCTTCGAGGTGCGCGCCGCCGGCATCGATGCACCCGTGCTGTCGTGGTTGCACGGCTCGAGAATCGACGTCGCGGCTGCCGCCGACGCGGGCATCATGCTCGGAATCAGCTCGCTCGCCCAGCTCGAGCAGGTGGCCGACTCTGGCCATCGCACAGCAGTGCATTTGAAGGTCGACACGGGTCTCAGCCGCAACGGCGTCGCCGAGGCCGACTGGGGCCCCGTTGTGGAACGGCTCGCTGCGGGCGTGCGAACCGGAAACGTGCGCTTGGAGGGAGTGTTCAGCCACCTCTCGAACACTTCGCCCGATGACGATCGTGCGCAAATCACGGCCTTCGAGCGGTTTCTGGATGCCCTGCGCAGCGTGGGGCTCGAGCCAGGCATCCGTCATCTCGCGGCGTCGGCCGGCGCGTTGGACCACCCGGCTGCCCGTTACGACATGGTGCGGTTCGGCATTGCGCTCTATGGAATCGCCCCCGAGCCGCACCTGCGCGACGCTCTGCCCCTGCAGCCCGCCATGCGCCTCAGTGCCGAGGTCGTGGGAGTCAAGCGGGTGCCGGCCGGCAGCGGGGTCTCGTATGGCTATCTGCACCGCACGGCCGCCCCGACGACTCTTGCACTGGTGCCGCTGGGTTACGCCGATGGTGTGCCCCGCGTGGCATCTCACGCTCCCGTGCGCATTGGCGACTCGATTCTGCGCGTTGTCGGGCGCATCGCCATGGATCAGTGCGTGGTCGATGCTGGCGACGCAGAGGTCGTGGTGGGTGATCGCGCAGTGCTGTGGGGCGACCCGGCCCAGGGCGACCCACACGTCGACGAGTGGGCAGACGCT
>JBBQKE010000298.1:0-2654 GCA_038326585.1 Actinomycetales bacterium
AAGACGAACCAGAGAATGATCGTCACGAGCAGCAGCACGAGGGCCGAGAGCGGAATCGGGCCGAGTCGGGCTTGCCCGAAGGCTCGGATGGGGCCGTCTTCAGGGCCGAAGAAGATGCTGCCGCCCGAGAGCCAGCGCAGAATGCCGAGACCGATGAAGGTGGTCGACAGGGTCACGATGACGGCGTTGGCCTTGAAGAACCCGACGGCGAGCCCGTTGACCACGCCGTAGAGTGCGGCCACCAGTGCCGCGACGGCGATCGCAGCCGGCACCCCGTATTCATTGCTGATGCCGATGAAGATCACTGCAGAGGTCGCCACTTGAGCCACGACCGAGAGGTCGAGGTAGTTGGCGCTGATGACGACGAAGGTCATGCCCACGGCCACGATGCCGATCGGTGCCGCCCGGTAGAACACGTCGGTGAGGTTCGGCAGCGTCGCGAACCCGTCGATGAAGATCACGGCGGCGAGAATGAGCAGCACGGTGAAGACGATCACACCGCGGTCGGCCATCCAGAGCAGCAGGCTGAAGCGCTTCTTCTCGATGCCCTTGTCGGGGCCGCTCGCGACGGCGATCGTCTCGGTCAGGGTCTCGGTCTCACGGCTCATCAGGCACCCACCAGGGTCTCGCCGGATGCCAGCGACATCACGGTCTTCTCATCTGCTTCAGACTGCGAGAGCGTGCCCATGATGCGGCCGTCACGGACGACATGGATCACGTCGGAGAGCTCGAGCAGTTCGGGAAGGTCAGAACTGACCACGAGCACGGCAGCGCCGTTGTCGGCGAGCTCGCGCACGAGGCGGTGGATCTCGGCCTTTGCTCCGACATCGACGCCGCGCGTCGGCTCATCGAGAACGATGAAGTCGGGCTTGCGGCCGAGCCACTTGGCGATAACCACCTTCTGCTGGTTGCCGCCGGAGTATTCGCCGACCTCGCGGTTGATCTCGGGCGGGCGCAGGCCGACGATGTCGGCAAGCTGGCGCACGAAGCTGCTGATCGCCTTCGGCTTCAGCACCGAGGCGGTCGAGAGTTCTGCGCGATTGGGCAGCGCCACGTTGTCGGAGACGCTCATGGTGAGGGCGAGCCCGTCGACGCGGCGCTCTTCGGGTACGTAACCGATGCCAGCGCGCACAGCAGACTGGAAGCTGCCGATGAAGGTTGTGCGGCCATCCACCGTCATGGTGACCGTGCCCGCGGTGCGGGGGTCGGCGCCGACGATCGCGCGCACGAGCTCTGTTCGGCCCGCCCCGACAAGGCCGCCGAGGCCGACGATCTCACCCGCACGAACATCAAGGTCGACGTTGTTGACGTTGGGCGCCGTGATGCCGCGCGCCGAGACCACCACGTTGCCGGGCTGAGCGGTGCGCCGCACTTGCAGGTCGAGCTGCAACTCGCGACCCACCATGGCGTCGATGACGGCGCTCGGTGTTGTGTCGGCGATGTTGGTGCGCTCGACAAGCCGGCCGTCGCGAAGGATGGTCACGGCATCGCAGATCGCGAAGACTTCGGGGATGCGGTGAGAGATGTAGATGACGGCCATGCCCTTGCTGGCCAGCCGCTGCAGCATGGCGAGCAGATAGTCGGTCTCGGCCGGGGTGAGTGTGGCGGTCGGCTCGTCGAGGATGAGCACGCGCGGCTTGCGAGCGACCGCTCGAGCGATCTCGACGAACTGCCGAAGCGAGACAGAGAGGCGAGCGATCGGCTCATCGAGGTCGACCGTGACACCGATCTCGTCAAGTGCCTCGCGGGCGATCGACTTGAGCTGGCGTGAGCGGATGAACCCGGCGGTCGTGGGGGGAGCCCCGAGCAGGATGTTCTCGGCGACCGTCATCTCGGGCACGAGGCTCAGCTCTTGGTGCACGAGCGCGATGCCAGCATCGATCGCCGCGCGCGGGCCGCCTTCGAGCTTGTCGCCGGCGACACGAACCGAACCGGAGTCTGGAGTGATGATTCCGGCGAGGATGCGCATCAGGGTTGACTTGCCCGCGCCGTTCTCGCCGACGACAGCGTGGATCTCTCCTGGGCGCACCTCGAGATCGACGCCATCAAGGGCGAGAGCGCCGCCAAAACGCTTGGAGACACCGCGCGCCTGCAAGATCGGCGCGGGGTGCTCATCGGGGGATGTATTCGTCATCACTCTCCATTGGGTGCTGAACGCGGACGTCGGCGTCGATCTGAGTGTAAACACACAAAGAACACTTAAGCCAGGACTGTGGCGAATTCGTTATGCAAGAGAGAACACTTCGGGGAGGTGGGCCCCGATTGTGCGCTCTGGGGCTACTGCATCACCATTCCGCCGTCGATCATGATGAGCTGCCCGGTCATGTAGTCGCTCTCGGGGCTCGCGAGGAACGCGGCCGTGCCGACAACGTCTTCGGGGTACGAGTACCGCTTCATGAGAATCATGTTGGCGGCGAGCGAGTCCATCGACTCGCCGGGCTTGTCGAACTTGCCGATGGCCACGAGGTCTTTGTCGAGCTGCTCCCACAGCTCAGTGCGCACCACGCCGGGGCCGTAGCCGTTGACCGTGATGTTGTGCTCGATGAGGGCTTTCGCGCCGCCCTTGATGAAGGCGAGCACCGCGTGCTTCGACGCCGAGTAAGGGATCACGTCGTCGAAGGCCTCGCGCGAGAGGATCGAGCCGACGTTGATGA
>JBBQKE010000299.1:0-2640 GCA_038326585.1 Actinomycetales bacterium
CATCGCCGGCTACGTCGTGGTGAACGACGTGAGCGAGCGAGCGTTCCAGATCGAGCGCGGCGGGCAGTGGGCCAAGGGCAAGTCGGCCGAGACCTTCAACCCGGCGGGGCCGTGGCTCGCAACGGCTGACGAGCTCGACGACGTCATGCAGTTGGGCATGTGGCTCGACGTCAATGGGCAGCGCCGGCAGACCGGCTCGACCGCGACGATGATCTTCGACCCGTGGTTCATCGTGCACTACTTGAGTCAGTTCATGGTGCTCGAGCCCGGCGACCTCATCAACACGGGCACGCCGCCCGGAGTGGGCCTCGGCATGACGCCGCCGACCTACCTCGAGGTGGGCGACATCATGCACCTCGGTATCGACGGGCTGGGCGAGCAACGGCAGACGGTGGTCGCGCCGCGCTCGCCGCCGCCCGTGGGTCGCGTCGCGAGCTCGAGCAGTTCGAGCACGTGCACGTAGGGCATGCCCGTCGCGCGGCTCATGCCGAGTTCGCACGTGCGGTTGGCGCTGACGGCGTGGTCGAAGTCTCCGCCCTCGCGCGCGAGCCGGTCCAGGTCGGCGACCTCGTCAGCCGTGGCCGCCGCCGTGAGCTCGGGGTGCAGCATGCCCCGGTCACCGGCGAAGGCGCAGCATCCCCAGGCTTCGGGCACGACTGCCTCGTCGGCGACGGCACGCGCAATCGCGACGAGCGCACCGGTGGCCCCGAGGTCTTCTGTCGAGCAGGTCGGATGCACGGCCACACGCCCCTGCCGCTGCAGCACCGTCAGCCGGGGCAGCAGCGTCTCGGCGACGAAGGTGACCGAGTCGATCACCCTCGGCCCCGCAGCGTCGGCGCCGCGCAACAGCTGGGCGAAGCCCTCGGTGCACGAGGCCGCGTCGCTGATCACGGGCAGGCTGTCAGTGTTTGCGCCGAGCGACGCGACGGCCGCGAGCACTCGCTCGCGCATGCTCGCGTAGCCGGCGGTGTGGCCCTTCGACTTCCACGGGGTGCCGCAGCACAGGCCGTCGATTCCCTCGGGAACGAGCAAGGTCACGCCCGCGCGCTCGCAGAGCGCGAGCAGAGCGGCCGTCGCGCCCCCGGCCTCGTCGTCTGTCTCGGGCCCGAACATCGTGCCGACGCACGCGGGCAGGTAGATCGCGGCGGGGGCCGAGTTGTTCACGGCAGAGCCGCCGGCAGCCGAACTATCGACGGCTGATGACTCGTCGAGCAGGTGCGTGCGGCGGGCGCCGCCGCGTGGCAAGCCCGCCTCGTAGCGCGGCACGACGTCGGTGCCGAGCACGGCGCGCGCGGCCGAACTGGCCCCGCGCACGAGGGCAGTCGGCAGGGCATCCGCCACCGTGAGGGCGGCGGAGGCGACGCGAGTCGTGGCGTCCCACCGGGAGGCGGCCGCGTTCCACACGCCCCGGCCAGGCGCCCGGCCTTCCGACCGCAAGCGTCGCACGAGGTCGCCCGTGTTGATGTTCACGGGGCAGGCGATGCCGCACATTCCGTCGACGGCGCACGTCTGCACGCTCTCGTAGTCCTCATCGGCGCGCAGTGCCGCGACCAGCTCCGTGTCGCCACGGGCCTCAGCCGCCGCCAGTTCGCGCCGCACCACGATGCGCTGCCGCGGAGTCAGCGTGAGGGTGCGGCTCGGGCACGTCGGCTCGCAATAGCCGCACTCGACGCAGCGGTCGACCTCTGCCTCGACGGTCGGCGTGGTCTTCAGGTGCCGAAGGTGCGCCTGTGCGTCGTCAGTGATGATCACGCCCGGGTTGAGCACGACTGCCGGGTCGCACAGCGTCTTCAGCGTGCGCATGACGTCGGTGAGCTCGGCCCCATACTGACGCTCGACGAACGGTGCCATGATGCGGCCCGTGCCGTGCTCGGCCTTGAGCGTGCCGCCCTGAGCGAGCACGAGCTCGACGATCTCGTCGGTGACGGCGGCGTAGCGCGCCACACCTTCGGGGGTGTCGAAGCGCTCGGTGAGCAAGAAGTGAATGTTGCCGTCCTTCGCGTGTCCGAAGATCACGGCACTCTCGTAGCCGTGTCGCTCGAACATTGCCTCGAGCGCTTCGCACGTGGGCAGCAGGTTCGCCACCGGCACGGCGACGTCTTCGAGAATCGCCGTGGTGCCACTCGGCCGCGCTTCGGCAACGGCCGGGTAGAGGCCCTTGCGCACGTGCCACAGCGCGGCCCGCTCGGCAGGCTCGCGCGAGAACGCGAACGGTGCGGCGAGCGACAGCCCAGCCACGACCCGATCAACCGCGGTGATACCGAGTGCGAGCTCAGCATCCGTCGTCGCATGCACCTCGACGAGCAGCGCCGCGTGCCGGTCGATCGTGAGGGCGGTGATCGCGGTGGGCGCGTCGATGAGGGTTTGGGCGACGCGCAACGAGGTGGCGTCCATGAGTTCGATGGTGGCGAGGCCCGCTGCGACGAGCGCGGGCAACGCGGCTGTTGCGTGCGCGAGGGTCGGGAACACGAGCAGGCCCGTCGTCACGAGCGGTGCGACAGGCACCGTGCGGAACACCGCTTCGCCCACCCAGCCGAGGGTGCCTTCACTGCCGATCAGCAGGCGCACGAGGAGGTCGATGGGTCGTTCGTGGTCGACAAAAGCGTTGAGGCCGTAGCCCATCGTGTTCTTCATCGAGAA
>JBBQKE010000300.1:0-2633 GCA_038326585.1 Actinomycetales bacterium
AGGCGAAGAAGCCCTGCGCGAGCTCATCCCGACTCTTGAGGCGAAGGGCGTTGGCTTCACGGTCGTCTCGGGCGACATGATCGAAGGAACCATCACGGCCACGCTGCTCGAACGTGCCTCACCGGGTGCCATCGATGCGCGCAAAGAGGCGGCCGGCCGGCTCTACAACGTGAGCGAGTTCGCAGCCGAGGTCGCGCAGGCCGCGGTCGACCCGGTTCCGATCGACAACACGCGCCTCGTGGGCGACGTGAGCTACTTCACCGACTACTCGGGGGAGTAAGAACGTGGGGCCGACGCCGGGCCTGCGGAGAACATCCCGAATCATTCTCATGGATGCTGACGGTGCCGCGTTGCTGTTCAAGACAATCGCGCCCGACTCGACGCGGTTCGTCCGCTGGATCACACCCGGCGGGGGAGTGGACCCGGGGGAGTCGCACGAGCAGGCCGCGGTGCGCGAGCTGTTCGAAGAGACCGGGCTCGCCGTCGACAGCGTGGGGGAGCCGGTCTGGAGTCTTGACTTCGACGTCGCGTGGGACGACGCCGATCACGACCGCGGGCACGCCGAGTACTACGTGGTGCGCTGCGAGCGCTTCGAACCGGTCTCGACGAACTGGACCGACGACGAGCATGTCGACGTCACGGCACACGGCTGGTTCACGGCCGATGAGCTACTCCGGTCGGGGCAACCGTTCGAGCCCTATGACCTACCGCGGCTGCTGCGCGAGGTCGCCTCAACGGTCTGAGAGACTCTGGGCATGCCAGAAAATCTCGGTGGTATTGGCCCAGGAATCATCATCGTCCCGATCGTGATCGGGCTCGTGGCGCTGTGGATCGGGGCTATGGTGTCGATCTTCCGACGCTCGAGCGCGATGTCGGGCCTTGAGCTGCTCGGCTGGTGCGCCTTCGTGGTGTTCGCCCAGTTCTTCGGCCCGCTCATCTGGTTCTTCGTCGGCCGAGACCGCTATCCCGCGCCACCGGCGCCGTGACGATGTCGACAATAGCCGCACCGTTCGCGACCACAGCAGAGGCGCTCGAAATCGCCCAGGAGTCCGTTAGTCAGCTCATTCCTGCCTGGTTCGACATTGCCTTCTCGATCGTGCCCTTGATTCTCGTCGGAGCGATGATCGCGGGGCTTGTCTCGATCGTTCGGAGGTACCGGTTCATGTCGGGCCTTGAATCGTTCGGGTGGACGGCGTTCGTTATCTTCGCTCCCGCGATGGGCACGCTCGTGTGGTTTCTCGCTGGGCGCGCGCGCTACTCGGCGCACACAACCATCCAGTGACGGCAGAACCCAAGTGTTGCACCAAACTGACAGTGCTCCACTAGCGTCATGCCGACCACCCGTCCTCGTCACATGCTCACCGAAACAGACGAGATCGCCCGAGCCCTGAACGATGCTGCTTTCGTGTGGCCAGAACTTCGCAGCGATCGAGCCGGGCTGCTCAGAAAGCTCGTGGAGACCGGCCATGCCGCCCTGAACAAGCCGGGGGGAGCGCGAGAACTCGTTCGTCGCGCCGCGGGGGCGGCAACGGGAACCTACCCGCGCAACGCCCGAGCCGAGCTACTCGCGGAGTGGCCCGAGTGATCGTTCTCGACGCGAACGTACTGATCGCCTTTCTCGACGCGAGCGACGCACATCACGAAGATGCGCTCAGCCTGTTCGAGCACCGTTTTCTCGACGGGTTCTCGGCAATCGCGCTGACCGTGGCCGAAGCTCTCGTGCATCCGGTGCGCGCCGGGCGGCAAGATGCGGCGCTCGCGTCACTGTCAGACATCGGAATTCAGGTTCTCTCCCTGGATTCGTCCGCGGCTGACGACCTCGCACGGGTGCGAAGCCAATACCGGCTGCGCATGCCTGAGGCTGTCGTGCTTCAGGCCGCGATCACCACGGGATCCGACGTGGCGACCTTCGACGAGTCTCTCGCAGCAGCGGCAGGCAAGGCAGGCCTCTCCGTCGCACGTTGAGAGTGGGCGACGACACGCTTGCACCAGCAGGCTCACAGCATCGCCCGGTGGGATGACGCCATGACGACCCTCGAGCCCGGCCGCGGCGTGCCATGGCTCACGGAGTTCGTCGGCCCGTCGTTCTTCGAGACGGCGCTCGGTCCGGCCATCGTCATCGGGTTCGTCCTAATGGTGATCGCGCCGATCTCGATCTACGCGCATCGCTGGTGGATGAACGACACAACGCTCATGATCTGGGTCGCCGTGGCGATCGCCGGCGGACCGCTCGGTGCCGTCGCCTGGTTCGCGTGGGGTCGCCCGGCGGTGCGGCGATTCCGCGACGGCGGCGCGGGAGCTGTTTCAGCAGCACCGTGACGAGGCACTAGTGGTATCCGATAATGCACATTATGTCAGGTCAAGTGAATTCACGGCACCCCCGACCATCGTTATGATTCCGCCATGGCCACCGCACCAGCAACCCTCGAGCGGGTCGCGCGCATGCCCTTCGCCACGGTGTATCCGCTGTACATCGCCAAGCTCGAGCGCAAAGGCCGCACGCAGGCCGAGCTCGACGAGGTCATCACCTGGCTGACCGGCTTCGACGCGACGGCGATCGCCCGGCACGTCGCCGAGCAGACGACGTTCGCCGAGTTCTTCGAGCGTTCCACCCTCAACCCGAGCGCCTCGCT
>JBBQKE010000301.1:0-2632 GCA_038326585.1 Actinomycetales bacterium
GGATCGTCGACCGGCCAGTCGAGATACCGCCGACCGGGAAAGACGGGGCATGCGTCGCCGCAGCCCATCGTGATGACGACATCGGCGCCCCGCACGACATCATCGGTGAGCGGCTTCGGGAACTCCCCGCCGAGAGGCACCCCGATTTCATCGAGGGCGGCGACGACTCCGGGGCGAATCTGATCGATCGGAGCAGAGCCAGCTGTGCGAACGTGCACACGTTCTCCGCCGAGATGTCGCATGATCGCCGAAGCGAGTTGCGAGCGTCCGGCATTCTGCACGCACACGAACAGCACCTCGACAGGGCGCTCTGCCGAGACCACATCAGCTCGGTCGACGCCTCGCGCGCTGAGCCTCTCGGCCGCGAATTGCGCGGTCGACGAGGGAAGCGACCGAGTGCCGCCCGCTCTCTGGCGCAAGAGGTCGTGGCAGTCGAGCACCACTTTCTCGATGGTCTCGCGTGAGAAGGTGCCGGCGAACCGAGTGCTCAGGTCGTCGATGATCTTCGACAGCACGGCACCGCTGACGACGACAGACGAGGCGGGCTCGAGCCATTCTTCAAGTCGGGCGGCGACGTGGTCTGGCAGCGAGTACCAGACCTCGCGACCACGGGGCTCACGCTCGACGATCTCAGCCTCGGTGAGCACCTTCAGATGGTGCGAGACGGTGGGTTGGCGCAGGGAGAGCGCTGCTGTCAGGCGACCGACCGTCGACTCGCGAGCCGGGTCGTCGAGCAGCAGCCGGGCGATCGCGCTGCGCGTCGGGTCTCCGAGGGCACTCAAGCCGCGATCCGCTGTCGACGTCGGCGCAGAGATCGACTCGGTGCGCGCGCTTCGCATAGACCTCAGTCTATGCGATCGCCTACAGTAGCGGTCGTGACTGACGCCAGCCCGCCTCCCGCCCGCCGCCTGCCCGCCCGACTCGCCGCTGAGGCGCTCGGCAGCGGCGTGCTCGGCGGCACCGTGATCGCCTCAGGCATCATGGCCACGATGCTCTCTAGCGATGTCGGCGTGCAGTTGCTCATCAACGCGATCTCTACCGGCGCGGCGCTCACCGTGCTGATCCTCGTGCTCGGGCCGGTGAGCGGTGCCCACCTCAATCCTGCGGTCACCGCCGCGCTCGCGGCCGACGGCAGGGTGCCGGCACGCGAGATCCTGCCCACGGTGGCGGCGCAGCTGATCGGGTTCGCTCTCGGCGCCGTGGTGGCCAACCTCATGTTCGGCGGGGCGGCCGTGTCGATCAGCACGACCGTGCGCGGCGAGCCCGGGCTGCTGCTGGGCGAAGTGGTGGCCACGGCGGGGCTCGTCGCGGTCATCCTGACCCTTGTCGCCCGCGACCAGCGGGCCTGGATTCCTGGGGCCGTCGGGCTCTACATCACGAGTGCCTACTTCGCGACGAGCTCGACCAGCTTCGCCAACCCGGGCATCACTGTGGGCCGCATGCTCAGCGACAGCTTCGCGGGCATCGCCCCCGCGAGCGCTCCACTCTTCATCGCCGCACAGCTTCTCGGAGCCCTGATCGGCGTTCTGCTCGTGCGCCTGCTCATCGCGCCTCGAGCGGCATCGACCGTCGAGCCGGCGAAGGGCTAGAGGGGGCGAGCGACGATGCCGATCTCGACGGCCAGGGCGTGCACCTGATCGGCGATCTCGTCGCGCGTACGTCGCATGCCCTGCTTGCCGCTGGTGCTCTCGAGGCGGATGCTCCACGAACGAAAAGCGCGGCCGCTGAGCTCGTCGAGCCGATCGTCGCAGTTGAGCACAACGATGTGGTCTGAGGCTGCCACGAGCTCGGGCACGAGTGGCTTGGGGTACTCCCCGAATGCCGGAACTCCGATCTCGTCGAGCACCTCGATGACGGCGGGTGCCACGCGGGCCGCAGGGTGGTCGCCCGCGCTCACGATGCGTGTCGTGGCCGGAGTCGAGGCACGCATGATCGCGGAAGCGATCTGCGATCGGCCAGCGTTGCCCGAGCAGACGAACAAGATCGAAGCGGGGTGGGCCCGGCCGGCGTGGGCCGTCAGCCAGGCGAGTGCGTCAATGCGATCGGCCGACAGTTGTGCGGCGAGCGAGCGTGCGTGGCTGGAGGGGTGATCGAGGTGCCGGTACCGCCGCAGGCTGTCGACCACGATGTCGCGAACGGCGTCGTCGGTCATTGCGTGGTTGCCCCGGGCCATCAGGCGATCGGTCAGTCGGTCGATGAGGTCAAGGGTGCCCGGGGCATGCAGAGTCGTCATCTCGCCCCCGCCCCTGACCGGGGCACCCTGCGGTGGTTCCCCATGCAGTCAGGCAAGACGATGCTCGTGAACGGGCGGTGAACGGGTCGCGACTGCCGTGAGGCCATGGGGCGTTTGCTGACACAATGGCGCCATGCACGACGATGGACTCACCGACACCAGGTACGAGGTCGACGGCGGCGTCGGCGGCGATTTCGTCGACGACTACGACGAGTCGACGAGCGACGACGATGGCACGCTGCCCGTCGAGCGCTATCTCGACCGCGAGCTGAGCTGGCTGCGCTTCAACCAGCGTGTGCTCGAACTCGCCGAAGACGACGCCGTGCCGTTGCTCGAGCGCGTGAATTTTCTCGCCATCTTCGCGAGCAATCTCGACGAGTTCTTCATGGTGCGGGTCGC
>JBBQKE010000302.1:0-2629 GCA_038326585.1 Actinomycetales bacterium
GAGCAGGAACGACACGAGGTAGAAGGCGATGTAGTTGAGCATGATCGTCACGATCACCTCGTGCGCGCCGGTGCGCGCCTTGAGCAGACCGACAAGGCCACCCCACAACGCACCGCCGATGAGCCCGAAGATGAGGGCGACGACGAGGTGGATCACGGGCGGCATCGGAATGTAGGCGCCGACGTAACCCGCTGCCGCGGCCGCGATGAGCATCTGCCCACGGCCACCGATGTTGAACAGACCGACGCGGAAGGCGAGGGCCACGCCCAAACCAGCGGCGATGAGCGGCGTCGCGTTGGCGAGCGTCTCGGTGATGGGCCGGAAGGCAGCGACGAGATCGTCGGCCCTCAGGTAGTTGAAGATCGAGCCCCGAAAGAGGGCGCTGTAGGCGCCCGCCACGGCATCCCACATCGCCGTCAAAGTGTCGAGCGGACGAGAAAAGAAGTAGCCGCTCGCCTCCGCTACGGCCTCGTCGGTGATGATGATGAGGATTCCGCCGACCACGAGGGCCAGGAACACGGCGAGCACCGAGATGGCGGCGCTGCCGCCGAAGATCTCTTTCAGAATTTGGTTGCCGCGCGGCACGGGCGGCTCGGATGCGTCGCGTCCGCTCTCGTGTGCGACGACCTGCTCGTGCACGGCCTCCGCTGCCGCCTGCTCGTGCTGCTCGGCACCCGCTGGGGTCTTCGTGTCGTCGCTCATGCGGCCACCTCCGCCGGAGCTTCTCCGGCCATCATCAATCCGAGTACGTCTCGCGGGGTGTCTCCTGGCACGATGCCCACGATGCGCCCCCGGTACATGACCGCGACGCGGTCGGCGAGCGCGGCGACCTCATCGAGCTCGGTCGAGACCACGATGACGGGAATGCCCGCATCTCGCGTGGCAACAATGCGCTTGTGCACGAACTCGATCGACCCGACGTCGAGGCCGCGAGTCGGCTGCGCCGCGACCAGCAGGTTGAGGTCTCGACTGAGCTCGCGGGCGAGGACCACCTTCTGCTGGTTGCCGCCCGAGAGGCTGCTCGCCGTCGAGGTGATCCCCTGCGTGCGCACGTCGAACTCGACGATGCGATCCGCGGCGAACTGCGCGAGCTCGGCGAGCTGCAGGGTTCCCCACCTGACGAAGGGCTCGCCGGTCGAGCGGTCGAGCATGAGGTTCTCGGCGATCGTGAACGAGCCGACGAGGCCGTCTTCGGTGCGGTCTTCGGGCACGAAGCCGACTCCGACGTCGAGCACTTGCCGCGTGCTGTCGCCGACAAGCTCGTTGTCTCCGAGCTTGATCGACCCGAGCACGCGGTCTTGCAGCCCCATGATCGCCTCGGTGAGCTCGGTCTGACCGTTGCCCTGCACGCCCGCGATCGCGAGAATCTCGCCACGGTGCAGAGTGAAGCTCACCGAGTCGACGAGCACGTGGCCCACGTGGTCGGTGACGGTCAGATCGCTGATGACCAGAGCCGGCTCACCCGGGCTGGCGGGGGACTTGTCGACCGTCAGCTCGACCGCACGCCCCACCATGAGCGAGGCCAGTTCAACGTTCGTGGCAGTCGGTTGTGCTTCGCCGACGACCTTGCCCAGGCGGATCACCGTGATGCGATCGGCGACCTCGCGCACTTCGCGCAGCTTGTGGGTAATGAAGACGATCGAGGTTCCGTCATCGCGCAGTTGGCGCATGATGCCCATGAGCTCGTCGGTCTCTTGAGGCGTGAGCACCGCCGTCGGCTCGTCAAAAACCAGCACATTAGCGTTGCGCGACAGGGCCTTGATGATCTCGACCCGTTGCTGCACTCCCACCGGCAGGTCTTCGATCTTGGCATCGGGGTCGATGTTGAAGCCGAATCGGCTCGAGATCTCACGGACCATTTCACGTGCAGCCTCGAGGTCGAGCACTCCGCCCGTCTTCGTCTGCTCGTGACCGAGCATGACGTTCTCGGCGACAGTGAAGACGGGAATCAGCATGAAGTGCTGGTGCACCATGCCGATGCCAGCGTTCATGGCGTCACCGGGGCCGGCGAACTGCTGCACGACGTCATCGAGCAGAATCTCGCCCTCATCGGCCTGGTAAAGGCCATAGAGCACGTTCATGAGCGTGGACTTGCCCGCGCCGTTCTCACCGAGAAGGCAGTGGATCTCGCCGGGTTCGACGACGAGGTCGATGTGGTCGTTGGCCACGAGAGCGCCGAAGCGCTTCGTGATGCCGCGAAGCTCAAGTTTCATGCCTGCGGGCCTTTCTGCGCCGTCGGGTGACTCAGCGCTGAGTCGCATCTGGGGTGCTCACGCGACCGAAAACGACGACCGCGTTGTGCTCGTGACACCACTGTAGGCCAGAGTCGCTACCCGAATCTGAGCAGAATCGTGCGCATCTGAGCGTTCGAGAGGGATGCCCGAAAAGGGCCGAGGGAGGCCAGCATCGCTGACCTCCCTCGGGTGGAACGGGTACTGCCTACTGACCCGGCGTTGCAAGCGAGGTGACCTCGATCGAACCGTCGATGATGCCGGCGATCAAAGCCTCAACTTCACCGGCGAGCGCGGCGTCAACCGAGCCCTCGAAGTCGTGGAACGGCGCGACGCCGACTCCACCGTTCTCGAGCGTGCCCACGTAGGTGCTGCTGTCGAAGTTGCCTTCGGCGGCG
>JBBQKE010000303.1:0-2612 GCA_038326585.1 Actinomycetales bacterium
TCTCACCGAGTCAGAGGTGCGCTCGAAGTACCGCATCACGGTCGTCGGCGTGAAGAGCCCCGGCAAGCCGTTCACCTACGCCACCGAGCACACTGTGGTCTCGAACCACGACCTCATCATCGTCTCGGGCACCGAGGCCGACATCGACCGGTTCGCCTCGCTCGACAACTAGTTCGAGAGGCCCACCGGCCGATGCGGTCGAGCGGTCGCTCTATTCGGTCGGCTCGGCGGGTGCGCTCGGGTCGATGCCCTGCTCGTCGAGCCACTGCTCGAACAATTCGCGACGCTCGTCGCGCTCGCCGAGTCGCTGGTCAATGCGCTGCTCGATGCGCTCCTGCATGTTCCCACCGCGGTCGCCGCCGGGCCCGCGCACCTCGACGGTGATCGGGCCGCGCTGGTCGGGCAGAATGCGGCCCACGGCTACTCCCCCCGCGAACACCAGGCCGAGGCCCAGCACGCTCGCGAGCACGATGCCGGTGATGGCCAACCCACGCGGTGCGCTTGAGCGTTCGGGCTGAGCAACGGGTGTTGCCAGCGGAGTCGACACGTCGGCGGCTGTCGGAGTGTCATTCTGATCGGTCATGGGAATGCTCCCTCACGGTCGGAGACCCGCGACGGTTCGCGAGTCAGTGTCACTACCGTGAGCCGGTTCTCTATGACCTCTCTATGCGAAACCTATGCGCCGGCGGCCAGTTGCCTTGCTCGTTGCAAAGCCGCCTCAGCAGCACGACCGAACAGCTCAGCGAGGTCGGCCTGCTGCAGCACCGCGATGGCCTGCTCGGTCGTGCCTTTGGGGCTCGTCACCCGTCGGCGAAGCTCGGCGGGTTCGTCGCCGCTCGACTCGAGCAGCAAGGCTGCGCCGAGCACCGTCTGCTGCACGAGCAAGGACGCCACGTCTTCTTCGAAGCCCATTGCCTCGGCCGCCCGCGTGAACTCTTCGATGAGCAAGAAGACGTAGGCGGGCCCCGAACCACTGATGGTCGACAGGGCATCGATCTGCGATTCGGGTAGCTCGACAACCGTGCCGACCGTGCGAAACAGATCGTCGGCGAGGGCGAGGTGCACTGCGGTCGCGCGCGAGCCACCACTGATTCCCGTCACTCCGCGGCCGATCAGGGCGGGCGTGTTGGGCATAGCGCGCACGACCGGGTTCGGCACGACTGCCTGCATCGCGTCGGTCGTGACGCCCGCAGCGACGCTGACGATGAGCGCCTCAGCAGGCAGACTCGGCGCGATCTCGGCCAGCAGGCCCGTGATCTGCGCGGGCTTAACGCCGAGCACCACGAGGCGGGCATCGGTCACCGCCCACGCGTTCGCGTCGGAATCGTGCTCGACGCCCCTGGCTTCGATGCCCTGCGATCGCAACTCGGCCGCGCTCGCATCAGACCGGGTGGTGGCGCGCAGCCCCTCGACGGACACGCCCGGCTGCCGCAGACCGGTGAGGATCGCACCGCCCATCGAGCCAGAGCCGAGAATCGCGATGCGGGGCAAGGTTTCGTTCATGGCACGAGTGTAGGTTGGAGAGCAGTCGCAGCACGGGGAGGCGACGGCCGAGGAGGCAGAGATGCTCGCATCGACGATTCGCGACGTGCTGCTGGCCGCGCCCGGAGTGCAGAGTGTCGGCACCATCGAGGTGCTCTCGTCGGCGAACGGCGCACCCGTCGTCATCGCTCGTCTCGGTTTCGGTCCGAGCACCTCGGTCGCCGATGTCGTCGCGATCTCCGGCGTCGTGCGAGCCGCGATTCGTGCGCAGTCCCCCGAGGTGGTCGACGTCGTGCTCGAGCCCGAGATCGCCGCCCCGCGCGACGATGCGAGCCCTCCGACCGACGTTTTCGTCATCCGCGGCGCCGACTAACTCGAACGGCTTTCGCCCTCTGCGATAACCTGAGAACAATGTGCAATCGCGCGCTCCGCGTCTCTCTCAAGGAGGGTTCCGCTCGATGGAATTTCTGGATGTTCTCCGCTCGTTCATGCTGGTCGCCCACTTCGTCGGTCTCGCCGCCGTCATCGGCCCGTTTATCCTCCAGCTGCGCTGGAAGGGCCAATACGGCTTCGCGGTCGTGCTCGGGGGCGCCATCACGCAACTCGTGACGGGCCTCGCGCTGGTAGGCCTCGCCGAAATGCGGGCAGCCCAGCTCGACTTCGAGGTGGATCATGTCAAGGTCGCCGTCAAGCTCGTCATCGGTGTGCTCGTGTTCGTCGCGGCACTGATCGGGTACCTGAAGCAGCGCAAGACCGAAGGCGGCGGCGGGCGCGAGTTGATGCCCTACTTCCACACCGCGGGTGGTCTCGCGCTCGTCAACACGGCCCTCGCGGTGTTTTGGTAAGCCGAGCCTGGTGAGCTAGCTAGCGCTGATTGTCGCGGCGCTGCTGCTCGAAGAACGCGCGCAGCAGCGCCCCGCACTCGTCCTCGTCGACTCCGCCGACGACCTCGGCCACCCGGTGAGGCAACCGCCGCTCGCGCAGCAGGTCGACGACGCTGCCGGCGGCTCCGGCCTTCGCGTCCCACGCTCCGAACACCACCCGGTCGATGCGCGCGGCCATGATGGCGCCGGCGCAGAGCACGCAGGGCTCAAGGGTGACCACGAGCGTGCATCCACTGAGCTGCCAGT
>JBBQKE010000304.1:0-2602 GCA_038326585.1 Actinomycetales bacterium
CACCGCTGACCACGGGGCATGCGAGTCCGAGACCGAGCAGCGAGTCGCGCGCGATCTCGAGGGCCTGCGCCTCGTCGTGGGCGGCGGACGCGCGTGCCTCGGGCGCGTACGAGTGTCCTGGAAAGGTGAAGACGCCGTCGACAGTGAGCCCGTACTCGACGGCCGCGGCGGCGATGATGCCAGCCTGGTCGGGTGTCACACCGGTGCGGTGATGGCCGCTATCAACCTCGACCGCGACGGCGAGGGGCGCCGGATGCTCGCCACTCGTCGCGGCCAGCGCGAGCATCCGTGCCCCCTCGATCGAGTCGATGCCCACCCGCAGACGCACGCGACCGGCCAGCGCGCGCAGCCGATCGGCGCGAGGCCCTTCTGCCCAGACCGGGTAAGCGATGAAGAGGTCGTCGAACCCGGCGCCGGCGAAGATCTCTGCTTCGGCGACCGTGGCGACGGTCAGCCCGACCGCGCCATGGGCGAGCTGGCGACGCGCGACCTCAACGCTCTTGTGCGTCTTGGCATGCGGCCGCAGAGCTATACCCAGACCTCGGCAGTGCTCGGCCATCGCCGTGAGATTCGCGTCGAGCAGCTGTTCGTCGACGGCGAGGTAGGGAGTATCGCGCACTCGACCATCATCCCCGAACGGCGCGCGATCAGGTGCCGTGCAGGTGCTTGCGCAGCAGCTCGATGCGCGCCTGCAGCTGGGCTATTGTCGCCTGCCCGACGGCAGGGCCGCCGCACTGGCGACGCAGTTCGGCGTGGATGTGGCCGTGGGGCTGGCCGGTGAGCTTCGCCCGCAGGCCGACGAGACTGTTAAGCAACGAACGCTGCTCCGTGAGCGAGCGGTACAGGGCTTGAGGGGCAGGTTGCGTCGCCGGGCGCTCGGCGACCCGTCGCGACTGCCTTTGATGCCGTGCCCGCAGCACGTCACGCACTTGATCAGGCTCGAGAATGCCGGGTAGCCCAAGAAAGTCGAGCTCTTCGAGACTGCCGACTTCGGCGAGCTGGCCGAACTCGTCGCCCTCGTAGAGCACGGTGTCGAAGGTCGCGCTCGACTCGAGCGCTTGGTAGGTGAACTCTGCGAGCTCTGACTCACTCGTCTTCTCTTCGCGCTCGGCTGCGGCGAGCAGTGCGTCGTCGAGCAGCTCATCGCTCGCGCGGTCGAGAGCGTGATCGCGTTCGCGCTCGAGCTCGCTCGCCAGGCGCCGGATGCTCGGCACGCTGGGCACGAAGATCGACGCGATCTCACCGCGACGCCGGGCGCGCACGAACCGACCGATAGCCTGCGCGAAGTACAGCGGCGTGGAGGCACTCGTCGCGTACACCCCGACGGCTAGCCGCGGCACGTCGACCCCTTCAGAGACCATGCGCACGGCGACGAGCCAGCGCGCCTCTGATTCCGCGAACTCTGCGATGCGGGCGGATGCTCCGCTCTCGTCGCTCAGCACGACGACGGGCTCCTCCCCCGCGATCGAGGTCAGCAGTTCTGCATAGGCCCGCGCGGTCGCCTGGTCGGTGGCGATGACGAGGCCGCCCGCATCCGGAATAGCGTGCCGCACCTCGGTCAGTCGTGTATCGGCGGCGCGCAGCACGCCGCTCATCCACTCGCCCCCGGGGTCGAGCGCAGTGCGCCACGCCTGAGCCGTGATGTCGGCGGTGTCACCCTGCCCCAGAACGGCCTCCATCTCGTCGCCGGTGGTGGTGCGCCACCTCGTGCGCCCGCCGTACGAGAGAAAGATCACCGGCCGCACGACGCCGTCGCGCAGGGCGCGGCCGTAGCCGTACTGGTAGTCGGTCTGCGAGAGTCGCACTCCGTCGGCATCCGGCACGTAGCTCACGAACGGAATGGGTGCGGTGTCGCTGCGGAACGGGGTGCCCGTGAGTGACAGGCGCCGCGTCGCGCCGTCGAAGGCCTCGCGCATCGCTTCGCCCCAGCTGAGTGCGTCGCCGCCGTGGTGCACTTCGTCGAGAATGACGAGCGTCGAGGCCTGCTCGATGAGCACACGGTGCACGAACGGTTGGGCTGCGACCTGGGCGTAGGTGACGGCGGCCCCGTGGAACGAGCGCGGAATGACGCGCGACGAGTTGCGAAACGCCGGATCGAGCCGGATGCCCACCCGATGCGCGGCATCCGCCCACTGACGCTTCAGGTGCTCGGTGGGTGCCACGACGATGACCCGTTCGACGGTGCGGCGTGCGAGAAGTTCGGCGGCAAGACGCAGTGCGAAGGTCGTCTTACCGGCGCCCGGCGTCGCCGCCGCGAGAAAGTCGCGCGGCTCGGTCTCGAAGTACTGATCGAGGGCTTCTGCCTGCCACGCCCTCAGCCGATCGGCGGTGCCGCGAGCGGCCCGCTCGGGGTAGGCGGGTGACAGGTGCTCCGCAGCGAAGGTGCCCACGTGCGGGGCACGGCGGAAAGAAGCAGTCACGAGACCTCGATGCTAGCCGAGGGCGCCGACAGCGAGATGCCGTCACGGAGCGCGCGGTTACGCCTCAGTCGCCCCACCGTTCGGCACGCTCCCCCGGCGCGGCGACGAATCGCGCAATAGGGATGCCCGCTGCACCGCCCCGCGTCCAAACCTTTCCACCAGCGCATCGATGGCCCCCTCGG
>JBBQKE010000305.1:0-2598 GCA_038326585.1 Actinomycetales bacterium
ACACGACCACCACGAGCGCGATGAGCGCGACGATCACGAGGATCGGAATCAGGATCGCGAACAGGCTGAGCATCACCGAGCCAATGTCTTCGCCGGTCGACAGCACGGGAGCAGCTGCGCCGGCGGTGAGGGCGTTCGCCGCAGGACGCACGAACATCTTGGTGGCGTGCACGCCGAGAGCGATGATGATGCCCGCCACGACGGGCACCCACTGATTCGACTCGAAGAAGGCCGCGGGATCGGTCACAGCGGCGGTCTGCGTCGCGGAGCCCGTGCCGAACACGATGCCCCCCGCGGCAGGCCGCACGATCGACTGGATCCAGTCGTTGATCGAGTCGACCGCCGGAATCTTGTCGGCCACGATTTCCACGATGAGGAGAAGCGCGAGGATCCCGAGTACCCACTCGTTCTGCAACCACGCCCACGCTGCCGGCAGCTCGACGAAGTCCAGAAATCGGCCGGCGAGCCCGAGAATGAGCAGCGGCACATAGGCGTTGAGGCCCGCGGCGACCGCGAGCCCCGTTCCGGTGAGTAGTTCGAGCACAGAGACCTCCGCGAAGCGACTGGCCCTCATGCTACCTGTTGGCTCTGCAGTGAACGCGTTAGGGTCGGGCCGTGGATGTGATCGGGCTCACGGGAGGAATCGCCGCTGGTAAGTCGACCGTTGCCCGTCGCCTCGCCGAGCACGGTGCGGTCATCATCGACGCCGATGCTCTGGCTCGGGCAGCGGTCGAGCCGGGGTCGTCGGGGCTCACAGCGGTGCGCGAGCAGTTCGGTGACGGCGTGATCGCCTCCGACGGTTCTCTCGACCGTGGCGCCCTCGGCCAGCTCGTCTTCACCGACGAGTCGGCGCGAGTCGCGCTCAATGCGATCATTCACCCCGAAGTGGCACGGCTCTACCGAGAGCGCCTGGCCGAGATCGAGCGTGAGCAGCCCCACGCGATCGTCGTCTATGACGTGCCCCTGCTGGTCGAGGCGCGCTCAGCCGACGAGTTCGCGCTCATCGTCGTGGTGCACGCGCCCGCTGACGTGCGGATCGAGCGGCTCATGGCGTTGCGAGGCATCGATCGAGCATCCGCAGAGCACCGCGTCGGTGCGCAAGCAACAGATGACGAGCGGCTCGCTGTCTCCGACGTCATCATTGACACGAGTGGCACTCTCGAGAGCACCGAGCAGCAGACGGATGCTCTCTGGCGGCAGCTCGTGGCCCGGCTTTCGGGTCACACCTCAGTGTCAGACCCCCCTTCGTAGACTGGACCCATGGAACCCACTCGTTCGGTGCGGCCGTTCGAGGTGGTCAGCGACTACCGCCCGAGCGGCGATCAGCCTCAGGCCATCGCCGAACTCGCGGCTCGCATCAACGCGGGCGAGACCGACATCGTGCTGCTCGGCGCGACGGGCACCGGCAAGTCGGCGACGACCGCCTGGCTGATCGAGCAAGTACAGCGTCCGACGCTCGTGCTCGCGCACAACAAGACGCTCGCCGCGCAGCTCGCGACCGAGTTTCGCGACCTCATGCCGCACAACGCGATCGAATACTTCGTCTCGTACTACGACTACTACCAGCCCGAGGCCTATGTGCCGCAGACCGATACCTTCATCGAGAAAGACAGCTCGGTCAATGCCGAAGTCGAACGGCTGCGGCACTCCACGACGAACTCGTTGCTGAGCCGTCGCGACGTCATCGTCGACTCGACCGTCTCGTGCATCTACGGCCTCGGTGCGGCTGAAGAGTACCTCGAAGCCATGGTCGCCTTGCAGGTGGGCCAGAGCATCTCTCGCGACGTGCTCATCCGCCGTTTCGTCGGTATGCAGTATCAGCGCAACGATGTCGACTTCTCGCGGGGCAAGTTCCGCGTGCGCGGAGACACCATCGAGATCATCCCGATGTACGAAGAGCTCGCGATTCGCATCGAGATGTTCGGTGACGAGATCGAGGCGCTCTACGCACTGCACCCGCTGACCGGCGACGTCGTGCGGGCGCTCGACGCGGTCTCGGTGTTCCCGGCCACGCACTACGCCGCATCGCCCGACACCATGCAGCGGGCCATCGTGACGATCAAAGAAGAACTCGAGCCGCGCCTGGCCGAACTCGAGAGGCAGGGCAAACTGCTCGAAGCTCAGCGCCTGCGCATGCGCACCACTTTCGACCTCGAGATGATGGAGCAGATCGGTTTCTGCAACGGCATCGAGAACTATTCGCGCCACATCGACGGGCGCGCGCCGGGTGAACCGCCTAACTGTCTGCTCGACTACTTTCCCGAAGACTTTCTCGTCGTGATCGACGAGAGCCATGTCACGGTTCCGCAGATCGGGGCGATGTACGAGGGGGATGCTTCGCGCAAGCGCACGCTCGTCGAGCACGGCTTCCGACTGCCGAGTGCGCTCGACAACCGGCCGTTGCGGTGGGAGGAGTTTCTCGACCGCACCGGTCAGAAGGTCTATCTTTCGGCAACGCCCGGAAAGTACGAGCTCGGCATCACCGACTCGGTGGTCGAGCAGATCATTCGACCGACGGGCCTCGTCGACCCGCAGATCGTCGTCAAGCCGAGCAAGGGCCAGATCGACGATCTGCTCGAGCAGATCCGCCAGCGCACC
>JBBQKE010000306.1:0-2596 GCA_038326585.1 Actinomycetales bacterium
CCCCGACGCGGGTGGGAGCGGCTCTACGTCGACCATGTCATGCAGGCCGACACCGGTGCTGACCTCGACTTTCTTCGCGGTTCTAGCGGCTCGGCGGTCACTCGCGAGTCGCACTGACCTCTGTGTGAGGCCGTTGACCAACTGCTGATACGGTGGGCGAATAATGAGCACGCTGTCTTGTTGTCGCTGTTGTCGCTAGTTCTCTTCTCGAACTAGTTCGCCGGTGCGCCCTCTCTGCGCCCGCCCCTCCCCAACACGACATCTGAACAGGAACCCTCATGCGCACGCTCCCCATTCTCGACCTCACTCTGCTCGCCGGCACCGCGGCCGACGCCGCCCGGTTTCGCGACGAGCTTCGTCGCGCCACGCACGAGGTTGGCTTCTTCTACCTCGTCGGGCACGGCCTGAGTACCGAGCTCATCGACCGCATGATGGCCACGGCGCACGACTTCTTCGCGCTGCCCGTAGAAGCCAAACTCGCCATCGAGAACTCGCACAGCCCGCATTTTCGCGGCTATACCCGCATGGGCGGCGAACTCACGCAGGGCGCGACTGACTGGCGCGAGCAGATCGACATCGGTGCTGAACGGGATGCTGTGCCGCTCGGTGACCGTGTGCCCGACTTCTGGGCACTCGAGGGCCCCAACCTGTGGCCGGCCGAGTTGCCCGCGTTGCGCGAGGTGACCACCGAGTGGATGGACCGCCTCGGTGAGATCAGTGTGACGCTCTTGCGCTCGTGGGCCGAGGCGCTCGGGGCGCCCGCCGACACCTTCGACGCGGCCTTCGCCGGCAACGCCTCGCCGCACCTCAAGATCGCCCGCTACCCGGGCCGCGAACAGACCGAAGGCACCCAGGGTGTCGGGGCCCACAAAGACCTGGGCGTGCTCACGCTGCTCTACGTCGAAGACGGCAAAGGCGGCCTGCAGGTCGAGCACGACGGCGAGTGGATCGATGCTCCCTCGGTGCCCGGCGCGTTCGTCGTCAACATCGGCGAACTGCTCGAGATCGCCACGAACGGCTACCTCAAGGCCACGCTGCACCGCGTGCAATCACCGGCAGCGGGTGACTCGCGCATCTCGGTACCGTTCTTCTTCGGGCCCGCGCTCGACGCCGAGATTCCGACGATTGCACTGCCGCCCGAGCTCGCGGCCTCGGCCCGCGGCGTGACCCTCGACCCCGACAACCCGTTGCACCCGGTCTTCGGCGTCAACTGGCTCAAGAGCCGCGTGCGCTCGCACCCCAACGTGGTCGAGGCGCACTACCCGCACTGGGCCTAACGGCACGTTGAGTGCGCTGAGAGAAGGAGACGCAGCGATGCCCTCGAAGACCATTGTTCTGACCGGCGCCAGCGACGGTATCGGGGCCGCGGCGGCTCGGCAGTTGGTCGCCCACGGTCACACGGTCGCCCTCGTCGGCCGATCGGCGCAGAAGACCCAGGCTCTCGCCACCGAGCTGAAAGCTGACCACTTCCTTGCCGACTTCACCCGGCTAGACGAGGTGCGCACTCTCGCGGCCGCACTCACCGAGGCCTACCCGCGCATCGATGTTCTGGCGAACAACGCCGGTGGCATCTTTGGCGACCAAACCCGCACGGTCGAAGGGTTCGAAAAGACGCTGCAGGTGAACCACCTGGCGCCGTTCTTGCTCACCCACCTGCTGATGCCCACGCTCACGGCGAGCTCAGCATCCGTCGTGAACACGGCGAGCGTCGCCGCCAGACTCTTTGGCAGCATCGATCTCGACGATCTCCACAACGAGGCGAAGTACTCGGCGAACAAGGCCTATGGCGATGCGAAGCTCGCCAATATCTTGCACGCGAAAGAACTCTCTCGTCGGTTCGGCAGCGACGGCATCTCAGCCGTGGCCTTTCACCCCGGCACCGTGCGCACCAACTTTGCCTCTGACACCACCAGCTGGATGCGGCTGATGTACCAATCACCGCTGAGCCGTCTGACCGGGCTCATCAGCGTCGAAAAGGGTGCCGCGCCACTCGTCTGGCTGGCAGAGGGCACCCCGGGCAGAGACTGGGCGCCGGGCGAGTACTACGAGAAGCAGAAACCCGCCGCGACTAATCCGCAGGCGGCAGATGCGCAGTTGGCCGCGCGGCTCTGGCAGATCAGCGCCAAGCTGGTCGGGGTGAGCCCTTCGGACGACGCGCAGTCACCAGCGCACTGAGCCTCGTCACGACGCGACGGATGAACGCAACAGCGCGCGCGTCGCGATCATGGCGCCGCCGAGAACGGCGGGAATTCCGCCACCCGGGTGCACCGACGCCCCGACCCGCCACAGCCACGGTCGTCGCAGGCTCGAATACGCAGGGCGGTGGAAGGGCCCACTGCGCCAGCTCGGGTTCGTCGCGCCGTAGAGGGCTCCGCCGGTCGAGCCCCAACCCGAGAAGTACTGCGGGTCAAGTACAACGTGGTCGCGAAACAGCTCGGTGATGGGCCGATCAAGCCCCACCGCGGCACTCACCCGCGCGACCTCGCGCTGCACCCAGGGGTGGTCGAGGCCGTACTGCTGGCCGTTGGCGGGTGACGTGAGCAGCACCGCCACGGTCGCCCGTTCATTCGGGTACACCTCGTGCGGGCGGTAGTAG
>JBBQKE010000307.1:0-2592 GCA_038326585.1 Actinomycetales bacterium
CAGTTCGTCGAATTGCACGCCGACGTCGGGCTCGACTGCATCAAGCCGGTTGGTGAGCAGCACGACGCAGCGTCCCGAGGCGCGCGAGAACCAGAACTGCGAGCGGCACCAACCCTCGTGGCCGAACACGCTGTGGTCGAGCAGGCTGGGGCGCCGGGGCAGGTTGAACCCGAGTCCGAAGTTTTCGAAGGCCTTGAGCGGGTCGGCGTCGATGACATAGAGCCCGCTCGTGCGCGGGCGCAGCATTGCCTCGAGAGTGGTCGGGGCGACGACCGCGCTGTCACCTGCGAGCAGTGAGGTGCCGATCGCGAGCAGGTCGGCCGCGCGCGCGGCCGTGCCAGCGGCCGGGTGCCGCAGCGGCAGCAGGTCGGCGGGGGTGTGGCCGTAGCGTTCGCCGCCGTGCACGGTGTGCACGCCGTCGGTGTCGAACGACAGCCCCTCGGCGCCGACCGCCGCGGTGAGATCGGCGAACTCATCCTCGAACGGCCGTCCGGTGGCGTGCTCGACGAGCGCCGCGACGCCCTCCCACGCCAGATTGTTGTAGCGCCGCGCGGTGCCCGTCACGAACTCGAGAGGCGCGCGCTCGATGGCTTCGCGCAGTGTGGTGGCGCCGCCGTGCGAAGCGATCGGCCCGGTGCCTTCGAGCACCAGGTCGGCGATGCCTGAGGTGTGACTCAGCAGGTGCGCGAGAGTGACCTGCGGGTGGGCGAATGCCGGCAGGGCATCCTGCAGCGGGGTTTCGGTGCTGAGTAGCCCGCGCTCGACAGCGCGCATCGCCGTCAACGCCACGAGCGGTTTCGTGACCGAGTAGAGAGCGAAGCGATCGTCGACCTGCGCGGCACGGTCACCATCGGTGCCGAACGCCTCGAGATGCAGCACGCCGCTCGCGTCGGCGATGCCGAGCACGGCGACGGGCAGGCGACCGGCCTCGACGTGGCGGCGGGTCCAGTCGTGTGCGGCGGAGAAGTCGGTCACGGATGCTCGTCTCAGGTCAGCTGCGGCAGCACGTCGGCCGCGATCAGGTCGAGGTGCTCGAGGTCGGTCATGTCGACCGTCTGCAGGTAGACGCGGTCGACGCCGAGCTCGCTCAGCGCGCCGAGGCGGTCGACGACTTCGGACGGTGTGCCGACCACGCGTTCGCCGTGGTCGCTCGCCGGGTCGATGCCGACGGCGGCGCAGCGCCGCGCGATCTCGGCAGCGTCGCGGCCGACGACCGTGGGCCACGCGACCGACATGCTGAGCGTGGCCGGGTCGCGCTCCTCCTCCTCGCAGATCGCGCGCACGTTCGCGAGCACCTCGGCGAAGCTCTCGATCGTGCGGAACCCGATGTTGAACTCCGTGGCATAGCGCGCGGCGAGCTGGGGGGTCTTGCGGGGGCCGCCGCCGCCCACGATGACGGGCATGCGCTCTTGCACGATCTTCGGCAGGGCAGGCACATCGACGAGCGTGTAGTGATCGCCCTCGAACGAGAAGGTGGCGCCGTCGGGGGTGGCCCAGTAGCCCGTCACGATGGCGAGCTGTTCTTCGAGCATCCCGAACCGCTTGTCAGGAAAGGGGATGCCGAAGGCTTCGTGCTCGCGCGCATACCAGCCGGTGCCGAGGCCGAACTCGACGCGCCCGCCCGACATCTGGTCGACCTGGGCCACCTGCACGGCGAGGATTCCCGGGTGCCGGTGCGTGGCCGAGCTGACGAGGGTGCCGAGACGAATCGTGCTCGTCTCGCGGGCGAGGCCGGCGAGGGTGGTCCAGGCATCGGTGGGGCCGGGGAGCCCGTCGTCGTCGCCCATGACGAGGTAGTGGTCGCTGCGAAACCAGGCGTGGAAGCCGAGGGCCTCGGCGCGTTGCGCGTGGGCGACGATCGTGTCGTAGCTCGCGCCCTGCTGGGGCTCGGTGAAGATGCAGTACTGCATGCGTCGAGCCTATGTCGCGGGAGAGCCGCGTCTACAGCTCGGTCGGCCTGATCTGCGACCGGGCGACGATCGAGACGATCGACTCGCCCCGCTTGAGCTGCACCTGAAGCCGAAGAGAGCCCGAACGCGCGATGAGCGCCGCGATGACGACGGCGGCGAGCGCGGGCACGGCACCCGAGATGACGAGCGCCGTCTGCGGGCCGAGCAGTTCGGCGAGCCCGCCCATGAGCGGACCGCCGATGGCCTGGCCGCCGATCATGATCATCACGTAGAACGACATGACGCGCCCGCGGATGCCCGGGTTGCAGCTGAGCTGCACGAGCGAGTCGGCCATGATCGCGTAGACGAGCCGAAAGAGGCCGATGCCGATGAGCAGGGCGAGGAACGCGACGTACCAGGGCGCGAGCCCGGCCAGGGCCTGCAGGGTTCCGTAGACGAGCACGGCCGCGATGAGCGTGCGCAGCCGCAGCGTGCGCAACCGGGTCGAGAGCAGCGCGCCGCTGAGCGCCCCGACTGCGACGAGCGAGGTGTAGAGCCCGTAACCGGTCGACCCCGTCTCGTAGACCTCGTTCGCGAAGCCCGTGAGTATGACGGGCAGCGACATGCCGAAGACGGCGACGAACGACAGCATGACCATGGGCCAGAAGATCGTCGGCTTCGAGCGCGCGTACCGCAGCGCCTG
>JBBQKE010000308.1:0-2589 GCA_038326585.1 Actinomycetales bacterium
GCTCGAGACGACCACCGGCGGCTATCGCAACGGGCGAGGCCTCTGGCGCTCGGACACGGTGCCAGTGACGGTCGACGCGCTCGTCTACTATCCGGGCGGCCAGCTCGGCCTCGGCTTCGTGTCCGACCGCTTCTACGTGGCCGAGAAGCTGACGCTGATCTCGACCTGGGACGGCGACGAGCTTGCGCTGATGCGCCTCATCTGGGAGCTGCGCTGCGCCCGCTCGGTGGCCGTGGCCCAGCGCGCAACGGAGTTTAGAAAGGCGCTCCAACCCTTTGGCGAGGTGACCGGCGAAGGCCTCTACCTCGGCCTCGAGCACGCGCTGGCCGAGACCATCGCGCGCCGCCTGCTCGAGCGCCAGATCAAGGTCGGCCTCACCGACGACAAGGCGCTGCGCTTCTGCCCCGCCTTGAACCTGACCGAGGCCGAGATCCAGCGCATCGTGACAGTGCTGCGCGAGGTAGCCTCGTGACCGCGCCTTCGCGAGAGCTTCCGGTCCCGGAGTCCGATTCGGCCGATACCTCGAAAAACAAGATGTTCGATTCTCGAAAGATTTACGGGTCAGCCCTCGACGCGCTCTTCGACTTCGGCGACGGCGCCTCGGTCATGGTCGGAGGCTTCGGTCTATCGGGCAACCCCGAGCACCTCATCGCCGCCATAGCCGCCTCGGGTAAGCGCAATCTGCTTGTGATTTCGAATAATTGCGGCAACCAGGGTCAAGGGCTCGCGACCTGGCTCAAGGGGCATCAGGTTCGCGCGTGGAAGGGCAGCTTCATGGGCGGCAACCCCGACATCCAGGCTCAGCACGCCGACGGATCGGTCGCGGTCGAGCTCATCCCGCAGGGCACCCTGGCCGAACGGATCCGGGCGGGAGGGGCTGGCATCCCCGCCTTCTTCACCCCGACGGGGGCTGGCACCGTGGTGGCCGAAGGCAAGGAAGAGCGCGTCTTCGAAACCCACACCGGAGCGCGCCGCTGTATCCTCGAGACCGCGCTCACGGCCGACTTTGCGTTTGTCCGGGCACGCCGCGGCGACCCCTACGGCAACCTGCAGTTCAAAGGCACGACCAAGAACTTCCAAGTCGCGATGGCGATGGCCGCGAAGGTGACCATCGCCGAAGTGGACGAGCTCGTCCCGCTCGGCGCCATCACGCCCGACGACGTGCACCTGCCGGGCGTCTTCGTGCAGCGGCTGTTCGTGGCGCCCGAGCACAAGGACCCCATCGAGTTCAGGACCACGCGCCCGCGTCCCTGAGTCACGCAGGCCTCGCCGCAGCGGCCACCGCGGCTCCTCGGCGGCTGTCACTTCATCGATAGCGTTTGAGTCACCGACGCTGCCGGCCCTGGCGCTGGCGCGGTCTCATCGGTCGCGGCCACGACCGGCGCTTGCCTCAACGGACCGAGGCGTCATGGTCGCGAAGTGGCCCCGAAGACCCACGCCGAGATGCGACGCGACCTGCTGTTCGCCCTGGACATGATGCAGGACGGGTTCGCCCTCTACCAGGCGAAGCTTCGTCGCGAGCATCCGGACGCGAGCGCAGACGAGATCATGCGCATGTTTCGCGCGTGGCTGCTCGACCGCGCCCCGGATACTCCCGGCCGGGTCCGCTCGAACCTGGACGAGCCGGCGTGACCACCACGGTCTCGCAGCTTCGGCGGGTGCACGGGCTACTCGACCAGCTGGGCCGACGCGCCGCCCTCGTCGGCGGCCTGGCTGTGTCGGTGCGTACCCACCCGCGCTTCACGCGCGATCTCGAGCTCGCGGTCGCGGTGGTGGACGACCATGACGCCGAAGCGCTCGCACGCGCGCTGACGGCCAATGGCTTCCAGATCGAGCCGCTGATCGAGCAGACCGACGTCGGCCGCATCGCCACCGTTCGCCTGCGACCGCCCGACTTCGAGCGCCACGGCGTGATCGTCGACCTGCTGTTGGCATCGAGCGGCATCGAGCCGGAGGTCGTCGCCGCGGCGGAGCCCTTGATGGCCGTGCCCGGGGTGACGGCGTTGGGGATGCATCGGGCGACGTCGGGCCCGCCGGTGGTGCGTGGTGCTCCTGCGGGCCGGCGCTGTGCTGCGCGGGCGGTCGCGCATCAGTCGCGCATCAGTCGCGCATCAGGCCAAGAGGCGCATGATCAGGGCGGCGCCGGTGCGCGCGTGCAGGATGTCATCCGCTGTCAGCACGGGCCCCCGGACGAGGCCCAGGGACAATGCGCAGCACGACCGCCTCGACCCGCTTCGGCCGCCGCAGCCGGACCTCGATGACCGGTACGCCGTCCTCGACGCGCACGTCGAGCGCGAACGTCGTCACGCGCCGCGCCCGCACCTCCTCGCGCAGGATCCGCTCCGCCTCGCGCCGCAACGCCGCGAGAGCCGCCGGCTCCGCCCCCACCCGGAACGCATGCTCGCGCACGAGGGCTTCGAGCGCCGCCTCGAGCGGGTCGACCGGGGCCGTGCCGACCGCACCCACGAGCGGCGCCATCGGCCCACGACCCGCCCCGAGCACCACGCGCCCGCGAGCGACCGCCAGCGTCTCGACGCCCGCCGCCAGCAGCTCCGGGTCGACGTCCAGCCGATCCACCGAGACCGTCGG
>JBBQKE010000309.1:0-2574 GCA_038326585.1 Actinomycetales bacterium
TGAGCCGTAGCCGATGATCGTCAGATCGAGCTCGCCAAGAGCGCCGAGCTGCACGAGGGCGACGGCCGCGCCCGTGATGCCGATCGCGATGAACAGCAGGAGCAGTTCGAGGTTGCGGAGCTTGGCCGGGGTGCGCAGACGAATCGTGATCGCTTCAGTCGCCGACACGCGCTGCTGCGCGACATCGACCGTGGGCCCTGCCGCGTCACTCGAGCTCATCGCGCAGCCGTTCGATAATCGAGAGGGCGTCGTCGAGGTCGTCGGCACTGATCGTCGCCTCGACCCGTTGGCGTGAGAAGGGCGACAGGTCATCGATGTCGATTTCGCTCTCGAGGTAGACGCTCGAGAGCGGAATCGGCCCGATGCCCTGCTGAACGCCCTGGAAGATCGCCACTTGGCCGTCAGACGCGCCGACGAAGAACCGCGACTGCGTGAACTGGTAGCCCGCGACGAGCGCGGTGACCACGAGGGCGATGACGAGCAGCAACCCGACCGACCAGGTGATGCGCCGGCGCACCTTACGTCGATCGTCTTCAGCGATGAGCTCACGCAAGAACTCTTCTGATTCGGGCTCGAAGTGCTCGTCGTCGGGAATCGTGCTGGCTTTGAGCGGGTGCAGCAGCAGGGCCGGCAGCCGCACGCTGCGCTTCGGCGCTTTCGCGGCGAACGTGAGCGGCTGAGCAGCCGCGCCGACCATGAGGGCCTTCGGGGAGGCGCTGGAGTCGGACTCGTCGATGTCGACGATCACGACGGTCACGTTGTCGGGGGCGCCCTCGTCGAGGCTCTCGTCGATGAGCGCCTCGACAGCGGCTGCGGCGTCGCGGTGCTCGGCGAGCAGCTCACCGACCCGCTCGTCCGAGACGAATCCGCTCAGACCGTCGGAGCACAGCAACCACCGATCACCGGGCAACGTCTCGACAATGTCGGTGTCGATCTCGGGGTTGAGGTCGACGTCGCCGAGCACGCGCATGAGCACCGAGCGACGGGGGTGCACCGCCGCTTCTTCGGCGGTGATGCGGCCGCTGTCGACGAGCCGCTGCACGAAGGTGTGGTCTTTCGTGATCTGGGTGAGAGTGCCATCGCGCCAGCGGTAGATGCGACTGTCGCCGATGTGGGCGAGCGCGAGGCGGTCGCCCACGCGCACGACGCCGCTCACGGTCGTGCCCATGCCGGTGAGCTCGGGGTGCTGGAAGACCGCTTCGGC
Source organism: Actinomycetales bacterium (assembly GCA_038326585.1). Lineage (GTDB taxonomy): Bacteria > Actinomycetota > Actinomycetes > Actinomycetales > Microbacteriaceae > Microcella. The sequence continues at coordinate 1,205 of JBBQKE010000309.1, forward strand.
GAGTTCTCCGTTGGCCTCGAGCAGAGCAGTTCGCAGAGCGCTCTCGGCCTCATCGACCGAGTCGAAATCGCGGTCGACGTGTGCGATCGACTGAATGGCCAAGGCACTCGCTACGTCGCCACCCGCGTGCCCGCCCATACCGTCGGCGACGACGAAGAGGTGAGTGCCCGCGTAGCCCGAATCCTGATTGTTTGAGCGGATCTTGCCGACGTGCGAACCGGCGGCCGAGAGAATCGTCACGAGCTACCGCCGCAACTCGAACGTCGTCGTACCGATACTCACGGGAGTGTTGGGGGGCACGGGGGTCGGGGCACCGACCTTCTTGCCCTTGACGAAGCTGCCGTTGGTCGAGTCGAGGTCTTGCAGCATCCAGACGTCGTCCCAGAGCATGAGGCGCGCGTGGTGGGTCGAGGTGTAGTCGTCGCGGATGACGAGGCCCGAGTCGGCGGAGCGGCCGATGGTGAGCTGGTCGTCGTCGAGGGCGAGCTCGAGGCCCTCTTTGGCTCCGGACGTGATGACGAGGCGGCGGGCCGGAGGGCCGCCGCCGGTAGGCGGCGAGCTCGACGCGCGAGGAGCCGCGGCAGGGGCGGCGGCCGGTGCCGGGGCGCTGGAGGCGGCGCCCGCCGCGGCAGAACCCGACGCGGGCATCCGGCGCACGCGCGTGCCGAACAGATCGGAGCGCAGGGCGTAGACGATCGCGAACACGAACGCCCACATGAGAATGAGAAACCCGATGCGCAGCAGAAGAAGAGTGAGTTCGCTCATCGGCCTCCTCCTCCTCCTGGTCGGGTACGGGGGTCGGCCGCCTTGCCGCGCTGCGCCAGCACGCGGAACAGGATGCGCGTGCGCCCGATCTCGATCACGCTATCGGGCGGCAGCACCGAGCGAGAAACTGGCTCACCGTTGAGCAACGTTCCATTGGTGCTGCCGAGATCGGTCACCTGGGCCCGTTCGCCGTCCCACAGAATCTCGACGTGCTTGCGGCTCGTACCCGTGTCGTCGAGCGTGATGTCGGCCTCGCTGCCGCGCCCGATCACCGTTCGAGAGCGGGTCAGCGGGTGGCGCGTGCCGCCGATGTCGAGCACGGGGCTCCACACCACTTGGCCTTTGACGGTCTGTGAGCTGACCGAGACGACGCCTTCGGCGACCGAGCCGTCGCTCTCGAGCGTGATGCCGATGCCACCCGGAAAGGTGTAGCCCTGTGCCGTGCCGTGGCCCTGCAGCAGAAGCGTCAACTCGTCGATGAGCGATTCACCCAGGTCGGACATGCGGGCGTGATCGGCGGGCGCGAGTCGCACGTGCAACTCGTTCGGCACCAGAATGCGGTCGCGCGAGACCACGGCGGCCTTGGTGTCGAGCTCGCGGCGCAG
>JBBQKE010000310.1:0-2574 GCA_038326585.1 Actinomycetales bacterium
ATCACAGTGTCTGGCGCCCGGCTCTCGGCGACGGCGGCGTGCAGGGCACGCTGCTGGTCGAGACCCGACAGGTACGGCACGGAGTTGGCGCTTAGCCCCGTGACGACGAAGTCGATCACGCGCCCAGTCTACGTGCGACTGGTGCTTCTAGGCTGAGGGCGTGACCGCTATTCCTGCATCCACCCCTCCCGAATGGCCCGGCCAGCGACTCGGCCTGCCAGAGTCGGGTTCTCGCTCGGTCGCGCGCTTCGGGCGACGTCTCGGCGCGATCGCGATCGACTGGGGCTTGGCCGTCGTGATCTCGGTGCTGTTCTTCTCCTACGACTGGCTCGCGACTCTGCTGCTCTTCGTGGGAATGCAGGTGGTCATGACCATCGTCGTCAACGCGAGCATCGGGCACGCTCTGCTCGGTCTGCGCGTGGTGCCGATGGAGGGCGGCCTGCTCGGCGTGTGGCGTCCGGTCGTGCGAGCGCTGCTCATCGCTCTCGTCATCCCCGCGATGGTGTGGGACGATAACAATCGCGGCCTGCACGACCGCGCATCGCGCACGATCCTGCTGCGGCGCTGACCTGCCGAGACGCTGACCTGCTGCGGCGCGAACCGCCCCCGGTCAGCGCGGCTTGGGCGCCCGCGCCTTGAGCGGGTCGATGCCCTTCGGGATCGGAAGCGTGCTCGACTTGCTCAGCGACGTCAGGCGGTTGCTCACGGCGTATACCTCGGCCTTGCTCAGCACCTTCTTGAACTTGTTGAGAGTCTTGGCGAGATTCTCGAGCTTCGTGCTCTCGACATCGGGGCCGACATGAACGAAGTGAATGGGAACATTCGGCACGATGCGTCCGACGTTGCGCCGCTCGTCTTCCATCATGCGGCGCGTGCGCGACTGTGGGCCCTCGCCGATGATGATGACGCCCGGCTTGCCGACAGCGCGATAGACAGCATCCTGCGTCTTCGGGCTCACGGTGATCGGCATCTCGCTGGCCTGCCAGGCCCGGCGCAGCGACGACTTCAGCACTGCGCCCACTGCTCCCGGTTGCCCAGAGATCTGGCGGTAGGCAACACGCTCAGCGCGTCGTCCGAGAACGATCAGCACGAGAAGCACCCCGAGCAGAACACCGGTGACGACCCACAAGATGCCGGCGAGTACGTCGCCGGGCGTCGCGAACACGGCCAGGAGCACGGCCGCCAGGATCGGGACGAGGAAGGCGAGGAGCATGACCCAGACAGCCAGTGAATCCATGCGGCGGGTCATCTGGAAGACCTGCCACATCTGCTTCATGCGGCCGGGTTCTTTGGCGGGTTTCGGTGCGGAGTTGCGAGCCATGCTTACCAGGATAGGGCTCCGCGTGACTCCTCCACGCCGCACGGTGCAGCCACGAGATCCACGATCGACGGGTTCCGCCTCGCCGTGCCGTGGGGGTGCCGCACCATGGTCGCGTGCTTCCCGTGTCCGCTCTGTTCGCCGAGCCGTCTCGTGAGATCGGCGGTTACCGAGTCGTGCGTACGCTGGCGACCGGCGAACACAGCGATCACCTACTCGTGCACGCGGAGGATCGGGCGTGGGTTGCTCGCGTCTTCCACCGTGGGTGTGCTGACTCGATCATCGATCACGACCTGGCCGTCTCTGATCTGGTGCGGTCGGCGTCGGGCAATCTGAGTCACCACGTGAGCATCGTGCACGATCTCTGCACGACCGACGATGGCCGAGTGGCACTGCTTGAGGAGCATCTCGCCGGCCCAAGACTCGATGTGCTGCTGCGAGCCCGTCACCCTCGATTGGCGCTGGGCGAGGTGGTGACGATTCTCGCCCCCATCGTGAACGTGATCGCCGAGGGGCATGGGCTGGGCCTTACCGGGCTGCTGCTCGATGCGACCGCCGTGAGGTTTCGCGCATCGGGCGCTCCTGTTGTCACACGGCGGTCTGCGGCGCGCATCGGCCCACCGTTGCCCGAACGGTTCCGCGATCGCGAACCTCAGTACGAAGCCGACCAGGCAGCGCTCGAGGGGGTCATCGAGGCCGTGGCCGCCGCGGTGCGCGCCGAAGACCAGCCTGCGCTTCGCGCCGCACTGCTTCGTCGCGGTGGGCTGCTCGATCACGCGCTCTTCGACCTCGCGCAGCCTCGTGCCGTGCAGTTCGAGACGGAGCAACCCCACTCGGTCGAGAGTTCTGCTGCTGAACCGAGGTTGGAGTTGCCAGCAGGTCAGAAGCCAGGGGCTTCGCGCGAGCTCGAGGCCCCCACCGAGGTCGAGTCGATACCCCTGCACCGCGCCCGGCATGCTCTGGTCGCAGCTCTCGATGCGGTCGGGCTTCCCGCGCCGGTGGTCGCGACCGTGCGAGACGGTGCCGAGGCGACAGCTCTGCGTCTGGCGCACCTGGCGGCTCTCTTCACCAAGGCTCCCGTCACGGGCGGTCGTGTGATGCGCCCGCGGTTCGCCATAGCGGGCGCAGCGGGCTCGTTAGCGCTCATTGTCGCGATCGTGCTGGCGACCCAGACGGGCACGACCGTCGCACGGTCCGCCAGCGAGGGTGAGCCGCCGCAGAGCGGTGATCAGGTTCGATCAGAGTCGACGCGCGGT
>JBBQKE010000311.1:0-2571 GCA_038326585.1 Actinomycetales bacterium
CTCGTCCCACTCGATGACGGTGAGCGGCAGCTCGGGCATGAGAATGCTCGTGAGCGGGTCGACGAAGGGCACGTCGGCGAGAATGCCTGAGAACAGCTGGGGCGCCAGATTCGCGACGGCGCCCATGAGCAGCCCGCCCGCGCTGCCGCCTTCGGCCACCAGTCTTTCGGGCACCGTGACCCCCGAGTCGACGAGGTGCTGCGCCACGGCGATGAAATCGGTGAAGGTGTTGGTCTTGGTGAGCGCCTTGCCCGTCTCGTACCAGGCGCGCCCGAGCTCGCCACCGCCGCGCACGTGGGCGATCGCGAAGACGACGCCACGGTCGAGCATCGACAGGCGCGGGATGCTGAAGCCGGGGTCGATCGAAGCCTCGTACGACCCGTAGCCGTACAGGTGAGTTGCACTGGGTTCGGCATTGCGGTCGCCGTCGAGCGACCCGGCCAGCCCCTTCTTCCACACGAGCGAGATCGGCACGCGTGTGCCATCGGGCGCCACGGCCCACTCGCGCCGCTCCGCGTAATCGGCCGAGCGGTATCCGCCGAGCACCGGCTGCTGTTTGAGCACGGTCACGGCCGCTGCGCCCCCGCTGGCGTCGTCGAACATGCGCGCGATGTCGAGGCTCGCCACAGTGGTGGGCTCGGTGAAGCTCGTGTAGCCGATGCGCAGCGTGGGCTGATTCCACTCGGGGTTGCCACGAGCACCGATGCTGAGCAGCCGGGCGCCGTCGTCGATGGGCACGACGAGGTCGCGCCATTCCAGCGGGGCGCCGGTCAGGCGCGCGATCGCCGTGGCAGGCAGGCCATCGCGCCGGTAGTCGAGCACCAGGAAGCGCGCGAAGGCGTCGATGCCTTCAACTCGTCGACCTGGTTCGTGCGGGATGAGCACCGCGGGCCGCGAGAGAGGAGCATCCACCGGCACCGACACGACAGCGAAGTCGGGAGCCTCGTCGTTGTGGGTGATGAGCCAGAGGTCGCGGCCGTCGATGATCGCGTGGTCGAGGTCGTACTCGACTCCTGCGCGGCGGGGCCAGACGATCTCGAACTCGCCCTCCGGAGTCGCCGCGTCGAGCGCGCGGGCTTCACTCGTGATGCTGCTCGACGACTCGATGATGAGGTAGCAGCCGCTGCGGGTGCGGCCGGCGCCCACCCAGAACCCGTCGTCGGGCTCGTGGAAGACCGCCACATCGTTGGCCGGGTCGGTGCCCACCCGGTGCCGCCAGACGGTGTCGGGCCGCCACGACTCGTCGACCGTCGTGTAGAACACGAACTGGCCGCTGGGGTCGAAGAACGCGCCGCTACCCGTGTCGGCGATCGCGTCGGGCAGGGTCTCGCCCGTCGTGAGGTTGCGGATGCGCAGGGTATAGCGCTCGTCGCCCTCGATGTCGATGCCGAACAGCAGCCATTCGCCGTCGTCGCTCACATCGAGCGAGCCGAGCGAGAAGAAGTCGTGGCCCTCAGCCTCGACGTTGCTGTCGATGACGACCTGCTCGCCCTCGCGCGGCTGGCTCGGGTCATCGAGCGGCGGTGGGGGAGCCCAGGCGGCCGGGTCGTCGGGGTTCGCGGGATCGATCGATGCCGCGGGCACCCTGCATTGGATACCGTACTGCAGCCCCTCGACCGTGCGGCCGTAGTACCACCAGTCGCCCTCCCGCACGGAGATGCCCATGTCGGTCTCGAGAGTGCGCGCCGTAATCTCACCGACGATCGTGTCGCGCAGCCCCGCGAGGTGATCCATACGCGAGTCGGCATATACGTTCTCTGCCGTGAGGTGAGCGATGACCTCGGGGTCGTCTTTCGCGCGCAGCCACTCGTACGGGTCGAGAACGACATCGCCGTGGTGCTCGCGACGCGCGGGCTTCGGGGTGGGGCGGGGCGCGGTGGGTCGGTCAGGCTCTGGAGTCACTCGCTCAGCGTAGGCCGCGTCGAGCTGCTGGGAATTTGCCTCGCACGCTAGGGCCTGACCGCACGACGTGGCAACCTGAGAACACCTGTTGTCCCTAGACCTCGGACTCTCATCCGCGAAGCGCCTAGCAGCGCCTCGCACCCTGAGTCGGCGAGGCCGTCGACTCTCGGTACCCCGAGCGACGGAGGACACACTGTGGCCACTCTTACTTCTTCATCTTTGGCGACGCCGACACGGCCGATCCTGCGAGCGCCGCGCGCGCCGGCGACACGGGCCGCAGTGGCGGTGAAAGCCACTCGTCGCGATCGGACGCGCATCGCGCTCGCGGTCATCACCTCGCTCGCTGCCGTTGCGGCGACGAGCGGCATCGTCGTCATGATCACGATGTTGCCCGCAGACGACTTCGCCGTGATCGCAGGACTCATCGCTTCGATGAACTAGGGCGCGCGCAGGCGCGCCTCGTGAAGCTCGCTCAAGGCGAGCCGTCGTAGGCTGGCGGAACCATGTCTGACTCCCCGTTGGCCGCGAACCCCTACGAGGTTCTGGGCGTGAGCCCGACGGCGTCAGACGACGAGGTGAAGCGCGCGTACCGGCTGCGGCTGCGGCAAGCGCATCCCGATACCGGCGGGTCGGCGGCGCAGTTCGATGCGGTGCAGCGCGCCTGGCAGC
>JBBQKE010000312.1:0-2567 GCA_038326585.1 Actinomycetales bacterium
CGTGCGCATCGTCGATCTCGTCGAGAAGCCGGCCCCGGGCACGGCCCCGTCGAACCTCGCCATCATCGGCCGGTACGTGCTCAAGCCTGAGATCTTCGACATTCTCGAGCACACCGAGCCGGGCAAGGGCGGCGAGATTCAATTGACGGATGCCCTGCTCGAGCTCGCTGGCAACGCCGAGGCCGGCGGAGTCTACGGGGTCGTGTTCCGCGGCCGTCGTTATGACACCGGCGACCGCCTCGACTACATCAAGGCGATCGTTCAGCTCGCGGTCGAGCGCGACGACCTCGGACCCGAGCTGCGCCCGTGGCTGAAGGAATTCACCGCGCACTTAGACTGAGGCGTGGCATCGATCATCCCCACGCTGCGCGATGGCGCGACAGTGCTGCGTCCGATTCGCGTGCGCGATGCGCGCGCGCTCGAGCGTGAGCTACTCGCGAGCCGCGCGTGGTTGCGTCCGTGGGAGGCGACGAGCCCCTCGGCTCCCGTGAACTGGGACACCAAGGGCAGCATTCGCTCGCTGCTCTCCGGCGCGCGCGCCGGCACGGGCCTGCCGTTCATCATCGAGGCCGACGGGCGTCTGGCCGGGCAGCTCAACGTGAGCGGCATGACCTACGGCTCTCTCGCGTCGGCGACGATCGGCTACTGGGTCGGCGCGGGCTTCGCGGGCCGAGGGCTCACTCCCACGGCGGTCGCGCTCGCCACCGACCACGTGTTCTTCAGCACGGGTCTGCACCGCATGGAGATCTGCATTCGGCCCGAGAATGCACCGTCGTTACGGGTCGTCGAAAAGCTCGGGTTTCGGTACGAGGGGCTGCGCCGCCGCTACATCCACATCAACGGCGACTGGCGCGACCACTTCTGCTTCGGCCTCACGGTCGAAGAAGTGCCGCAGGGAGTGCTGCAACGCTGGAAGGCCGGCCGGGTCGACTCGACCGCAGCAGAAGTGCCCGAGGTCGATCGCATCGCCGCTCGGCGCAGCATCCCCTTGCCGCCCGCTCGGTGATCGGGCCCCCGTAGCGCTACAGCGCGACGAAGGGGATCGTGACGGTGAGCGCGAGCCCACCGAGGAAGATCACGCTGCTGACCCCGATGAGCGCGTACTGCGCGCGGCGGTTCTTGAGCACGGCGGCGACACCGAGCAAGAACAGCGAGACGGCGAAGAGCACGGTGTTGAGGGTGAGGCGGTCGCCGAAGGTGTTCGCCTCGTCGCCGCTGGCGGTGGCCTCTGCGGCCTCGTCGTTGAGCGCGCTCCAGCCGCCGAACAGGCTCTCGAGATAGGCGTCGTCGTTTTGCGGGGGTGTGTAGAAGTCGGGGTCGGCCTCGTTCTCGGCGTCGGACCACTCGATCGCGGCACCGAGCTCGACTGACACCGACACGAAGCTCAACAGCTCGTGCTTCTCAGTCGCGAGTTGAGCGATGACGGGGTCGGTCGCCGACATCTCGACCTCGAGTTCGAGCAGTCGAGCGATGGTCGCGGAATCTTGCACGTACTGCTGGTTGCCTTCGAGATACGCAGACTCGGCCTCGGCGGTGAGGCGCGTCGACTGCGCGTAGAACGAGTCCATCTTCGAGCCGTAGAGCGCGGCCTGAAACGAGGCGTAGGCCGTCACGACCGAGACGATGCCGAGCATGATGACGATGATCAACTCGACGTTGCCGAAGAGGCTTGAGATGCGACGCGGTTCGGCGGTGGGCTCGACGGCAGGGCTCGACGACATGGGACTCCTCGGCATGACAAAAAGGGGGTGAACATGCCGCGGTTCTGCAGACACTCCGCTGGCCTCCGGTGACGACCGGCAGTCGAATCGTACCGTTACCGCATGGTGGCTACGTCGGGCGGCACAGCAATACTCATCGCTGTTGCCGCAGGGCTCTGGCTGCTCTACCTGGTTCCGATGTGGCGTCGCCGCACCGAGTACCTCGCGACCGAGCGCAACGCCATCCGTCTGCAGCAGACGTTGCGCATCATGGCCCAGACCGCCGAAGTGCCGGCCGAGGTGCGCGCCGAGCTCACCGCCCGCGATGTCGCGGCGCAGCAGCGCTCGCTCGCCGAACGTCAACGCGAAGAGCTCGCGATCGCGCGTGCCCGTGACGCGGCCGCGCAGCGTGCGTTGCGCGCCCGGCTGGCCGAGTCGGCACCGGGTCTCATGGCCGAAGTGGATGCTGCGCGCCTCGGTCAGCGTCGGCTTCGACGGTCGCGTGCCGTCACGTCGTTGCTGACACTGCTCTCGGTCGTCGGAATCGTCGTGGCCATCGTCTCAGGTGCGTGGGCATGGGCGGGCTTCGCGGCGTTCGTCGCGGTCAGTGGAGTGACTCTGCTGACAGGGCTCGCACGGGCCCAGCGCCGCCGCACTGAGCCCGTCGCCGGGGTCGCCGCCTCGCAGTTCGTCGACCTGGCGCCCCCCGTTCGTCGTGCTCCTCCTGTCGCACGGCGTGAGTGGACGCCTGTGCCGCTGCCCAAGCCGAGTTACCTGAGCGCTCCGGTCGTGCCGACCGGTGCCGCGGCTCCGGCCCTCGACCACGCGGCCGCCCTCGCTGCCGCTGCCGCCGAAGCCGAGCGGGCG
>JBBQKE010000313.1:0-2557 GCA_038326585.1 Actinomycetales bacterium
AGCGCGTCGGTCTACCGCTACTCCCGCCCGCCCAGTCGTCGACGACGACGTGCTGCTGCGCCTCGACGGCGTCACCATGCACTACGGCACCGGCCACAACTCGGTCATGGCGCTCGCGGGCGTCGACCTCACAGTGCGCCGAGGCGAGCTCGTCGCCGTCATGGGCACCTCGGGCTCGGGCAAGTCGACCCTGCTGACCGTCGCCGGAGGGCTCGTCACACCGACGAGCGGCGAAGTGGTCATCGGCGACACCTGGCTGAGCGAGGCGACCGCAGCCGACGTGGCGGCGCTGCGCCGACGCGTCGTGGGCTTCGTCTTTCAAGACTTCAACCTGGTACCCGCCCTGACGGCGCTCGAGAACGTCTCGCTGCCGCTCGAGCTCGACGGCTGGAAGCGCTCGAAGGCCCGCCGTGCCGCGCTCGACGCCCTGCGCGTCGTCGAGCTGGAGGATCGCGCCGACCACTTTCCTGACGACCTCTCGGGCGGCCAGCAGCAGCGCACCGCGATCGCGCGCGCGGTCGTCGGCGGCCGCTCGCTCATCCTCGCCGACGAGCCGACGGGAGCCCTCGACTCGCAGACCGGTGAGATGGTGCTGCGGATGCTGCGGGCGCGTATCGATGACGGTGCGGGCGGAATCCTGGTCACCCACGACCCCCGCCACGCGGCGTGGGCCGACCGCATCATCTTCCTCCGCGACGGCCGCATCGTCGACGAATCCCGCCGCGACGACGCGACCGCGCTGCTCGCGGCACAGCCATGACCACGACACGACCAGCGCGGGGCCTGGCCGGTCGCATCGCGCGACGCAACGCGCGTCGGGCACGCGGGCGCAGCATCCTCATCGTGCTCATGATGACGGTGCCGATCATGGCCATTTCTGCCGTCGCGACCGTCGTGGCGAGCACCGTTCCGACCGAGTCGGAGCTCGTCGAGATGACGCTCGGCCAGACGCAGGCGGTTGTGCGCGTCGCTGCGTCGCCGGGTGACGGGCTGGAGCAGAGCGCGGGAGCGCCGGTCATCGGCTACTACGATGTTCCGCGCAACGAGGTCGGGGTGCCGCTCGTCGAGAGCTCGGGCGAGGTCGTCGACCCCGCGAGCGTCATTGATGGTCCGATAGTCGGTGTAGCCGGGCTGGGGGTCACGGTCGAGACTCCCAACGGCTTCCGCAGTCTGAGCGCTTCGGCGGGCGACGTTCTGCAGCCCGCTTTCGAGGGGCGGTGGGATCTGCTCGAGGGTCGCGCGCCCCGGGTCGACCGCGAGGTCAGTGTGACGGCGGCGGTGCTGGAGTCGCTCGAGCTGCAACTGGGCGATGAGTTGCGCGCGATCTCTCCCGAGACCGCGACACTGACGATCGTCGGCGTGCACACTGTCTCGCAGCAACCCGACTCCATGCTCTCGCTCGTGGTGAGCGAGGGCGCGCTCGGTAGCCCTACAGCTCTCGAGGCGGCGCAGAGCAGCGAGTTCTTCGTATTGGGCGACGAGCCGATCACCTGGGACGAGGTGCTCGCTCTCAACGAGCAGGGGCTCGCGGTCGGCTCGCGCGCGGTAATTCTCGGCGATGAGCCCACGCCCGGCGCGATTCCAGCGCAGCCCTTCAGCGAGTTCGGCGCGGCGCTGTCGTACATCAGCATTGCCGCGATGGTGGGCGGGTTCTTCCTGCTGCAGGTCGTGTTGCTCTCGGCGGCCGCCTTCATGGTCGGCGCTCGGCAGCAGCAGCGCTCGATGGCCATCATGGCGAGCGTCGGGGCCGAGACGCGCACTCTGCGGGCGTCGGTCTCGGGGGCGGGGCTTGCCCTCGGCGGTGTCGCCGCCGTGCTCGGCGTCGGCCTCGGCATCGCCGTTGGCTGGGTCGCGGTGCAGGTGCTCGACGACGGCAACGCGCGCACCTGGCCGGGCTTTCACCTCGAGCCGATCTCACTCGTCGTCGTTGCCGTCGTCGCGGTGCTCGCCGGCTGGGTCGCCGCGATCATTCCGGCCCGCATCGCGTCGCGCATCGACATCGTCACGGCGCTGCGCGGGGCCCGACGGCCGGCACCGCCCCGTCGCGGGCGCGGGGTGCTCGCGGCCAGCATCCTGATCGCCGGCGTCGCACTCGGGCTCGCCGGGGGCATCCTCCTCGTCTCGCTGCGCGCGGCGGAGACCTACGAGCCCTTCTGGGACATCGTCGCCGTGGTGCTCATCATCGTGGGCGCCATCACGGCGCAGCTCGGCATGCTCATGGCCCTGCCCGCGATGCTGCGGCTGCTCGCCCACGCCGCTCGGACGGCGCATACGCCGGTGCGCCTCGCACTGCGCGACATTGCGCGCAACTCGGGGCGCACGGTGCCGGTAGCGGCCGCACTCATGACCACGGTCTTTCTCTCGAGCTTCCTCATGGTGATCTTTGGGGCCACTCAGGCGGAAACGGACCGCTACTACCAGCCGAGTGCCCCGCACGACTCGGTGCAGATCTCTACGCGCTTCTACGATCCGGCTGTGGAGCGCATCGCGCAGGTCGCCGACCGTGAGCAGTTGGCGCAAGAGCTCTCCGATGCGCTCGGGGGTACAAAGGTACGCA
>JBBQKE010000314.1:0-2550 GCA_038326585.1 Actinomycetales bacterium
CCACGTGAGCGACGACTACATCGATCTCGTGCAGCGCGCCGTGCGCGAGCACAGCGACTTCGGCTTCGTGACGAAGACCCGCGTCGTCGCGTCAGGTCTGAGCGGCGAGGGCCCGCTCATCGGCGCCGCAGCGCTCGTGCACCGCGCCGACCTCATCGGCTGACGCCGAATGAGGCTCATCGGCTGACGCCGAATGAGGCTCATCGGCTGAGCGGGCCGCCCGACTCGGGCTTCAGCGAACCTCCAAGATCGTCCTCCACTCGGTCGCCGCGCGCGAGCAGAGGAATCGCAAGGGCCGTGAGCGCGACGAGCACCAGCAGCACGATGAGGCTCGGTGCCCATGAGCCCGTGAGCTCGTGCAGCGCGCCGAGCGCCAAGGGGGTGATCGCGGCGACGGCGTAACCGACGGTCTGCACGAAACCGCTGACGTTGGCGGCGTTCGTCGCCGACGCAGTGCGCAGTGAAAACAGGGCGAGGCACATCGGAAACGTGATCTGCCCGAGCCCGATCGCCGAGACCCAGAGTGCGGGTGCTGCGCTGGGGGCGAGCAGCAGGCCGCCGTACCCGAGCCCGAACAGCACCATCGACGCGAGCAGAATCGGGGTCGGCGTGCGCAAGCGCGCAGTGAGCACCGGGGTCACGAACGCGAGCGGCATGCCGAGGATCGCGAACAGGGCGAGCAGTGATCCCGCCTCAGCAGCCGTGACGCCCGCGATGTCTTGCAGGACCACCGGCAACAGGGCGAAGGTGACATAGGCCGAGATGCTCGAAATCGTGAACGGAATCGTGATGCCCCACACGGTGCGTGACCCCGCCAACTGGACGAACCGATGCGTATCGGGTTCGGCAATGTCGTCGGGCACCTCGCCCCGAGCGGCTGCCACTCGCGCCGCGGAGGCGGTGCGCGCCGCGCGGATCACGAGCAGAGTCCACGGCACCAGCGCTACGACGACAACGAAGGCCCAGCTCGCGAGCGAGAGCCGCCATCCGGCATCGTCGGCGATCGGAACCGCGAACAACGGCGGCACCGCCGAGCCGATCGCCATGATCGTGGCGTAGGCCGCGGTCATCGGCCCGATCGAGCCCGGAGCGAATCGCTTGACCGCCGAGGGCAGCAAGACGTTGCCGAATCCCGCGCCGAGCAGCAACAACAGGCTGCCGAGAGTGAGCACGATGAAGTCGGGCGCGGCGGCGCGCAACAGGTGTCCGGCGATCATCACCACGACGGCGAGCAGCAGGGTGCGTTCGAGTCCGAAGCGGTGCGCCACCGCCGGCGCCGTGAGGCCAGCGATCGCGAAGCCGATCGGGGGCACCATCCCGAGCACACCCAGCGCGGTCGCCGAGAGGGCGATGTCGGCGTCGATGAGCGCGCTGAGCGGCGAGAGCGCTCCGACCGGCAGGCGCAGTGTCGCAGCGATGAGCACGATGCCCGCGATGCCCAGAAGCATGCTGCCCCGGCGGCTGATCGGGGCGTCGGTCACCGGTCAATCCTAGGCTTCGTCGCACCGGGCTCGCGGCCACCCGCCACGGTCGCCGCCTACAGTGGAACCGTGACCGACTGGGCCCGCTTCCTCCCCCTCAGCAATCGCGCCCGCGGCGACGAATCGAACGAGACCCGCAATTGGTCGCGTGCCACGAGCGGCATGCTGCTGGGTCTCGCGGCGGTACTGGATGCCCGGCCCGACGTTCTCAGCCTGCCGACCTTGCGCCCCGACACCTCGGTGGCCGCGGCGACGCGCGAGATGCTCGTGCAGCTGCGCTCGACGCGCTGGCAACGAGTGGCCGCCCGCATCGGCGCGGTCGAGTCGGCGAACCCTGACACCGCCGCACTCACCGACTCTGAGCTCGCCGATGCCGTGCAAGCCGAGGCGCTCGCACGCTCGGCGGCCAGGGCTCGCACCACCGTTCGCGAGCTCGGCGCCGTGCTCGTTCTCGCGCTCGATCTGCGGGCATCCATCGACGCCTCGATTGAGGTCGATCCTTTTGTGTCCGGCGCTGTCGCCCTCGATCTCGCGCTGCGCGCGCCCCACCCTCGCCGTGCCGTTGTCACGGCGCGCACCCTCGTGGCGGTCGATGGCGAGTGGCAGGTCGGCCGCGGGGACGCGCTGCCCGCGACGGCGGCGTCGATCGTGCTCTTCCTCGCCGGGCGCGGCGGAGTGCCGCCGACCGTCGAGAACGACGATGACGCTGGTGCCAGCCCGCCCGACGACTAGGAGGGTGCGGGCAACCCAAGCACCTCGCGGATGCGCAGCTCGTCGAGGCCCATCTGCTCGGCGAGAGCATCCGCCGAGGCGAATTTGTGCATGGGGCGGATGTAGTCGATGAACTCCAACTCGACGACCGAGTCGTAGAGGTTGAGATTCACGTCGATCGCGTGCGCTTCGACCGTCTTCTCGGGAACGTCGCCAAAAGTCGGGTTGTTGCCGATCGAGACCGCGGCCCCGTAGCGCTCACCATCCACGTGCAACCAGCAGGCGTAGACACCGTCGGCAGGAATGTAACCCTCGGCATCGTGGGCGAGGTTCGCAGTCGGGTAGCCGAGGTCGCGTC
>JBBQKE010000315.1:0-2519 GCA_038326585.1 Actinomycetales bacterium
TGCTCGCGAGCTGCTCACCGAGAACCATGAGCCACCGCACCGGCAGCGCGAGCTCGTGCAGCGCGCGCTCGGCATCGCGAAGACCCTCGTGCGCGCGGGCGTCGTCGTCATCGACCGCACGACCGACCCCGCGGCGGTGACCCTCACGGTCGACCTGCAGCCCAACTTCGCGCTCAACCAGCCGTTGAGCCCGTTCGCGCTCGCGGTCATCGGCGTGCTCGACCACGCCGACCCGAACTACCCGCTCGAGGTCATCAGCGTCATCGAGTCGACGCTCGACAATCCGCGCCCGGTGCTCGCCCAGCAGCAGTTCGCGGCGCGCGGTGAGGCGATCGGCGCCATGAAAGCCGAGGGGCTCGACTACGACGAGCGCATGGAAGCGCTCGACGACGTCGAGTACCCGCAACCGCTCGCCGAGCTGCTCACCGCCATGTTCGAGACCTTCGCGAGCACCCAGCCGTGGATCCGCGACGTCGAACTGCGCCCCAAGAGCGTCGCGCGCGACCTCTATGACAAGGCCATGACGTTCACGGAGTACGTCAGCCACTACAAGCTCACCCGCAGCGAGGGGTTGCTGTTGCGTTACCTGAGCGACGCCGACCGAGCGATTCGCCAGACGGTTCCCGACGAGGCCAAGACCGACGAGCTGCGCGACATCATCGAGTGGCTGCGCGAGCTCGTGCGCCAGGTCGACTCGAGCCTGCAAGACGAGTGGGAGCAACTGAGCAACCCGAGCGCCGAGCACAGCGATGAGGCCGTGCTGCCGCCCCCGCCGCCAGATGTCACGACCAACCGACGCGCGTTCCTCGTACTCGTGCGCAACGAGCTCTTCCGCCGCGTGCAGCTCGTCGCGCTGCAGCGCGACGACGACCTCGAGGCGCTTGACCCCGACGCGGGCTGGCCTGAGGCGCTCGACGCCTACTATGCCGACCACGACGAAGTGCTCACGGGGGGCAACGCGCGCAGCGCATCCCTCGTTCAGATCGACGAGGCGCCGACGGATGCCGCGGGCACCTGGTCAGTGCGCCAAGTCATCGACGACCCAGCGGGCGACCACGACTGGGGCATCGACGCCGTCGTCGACCTCGCGGCCAGCGTTGAGGCCGGATTCGCGGTGGTCAGGGTGCTCGGCCTGCGCCGGCTCTAGCCGCTCAGAGCGAGACGGTCCTGAGCACTCCGAAGAGCGGGGTGTAGAAGAACCCGAGGCTCACCAGCCCCACCAAGAGGCCCACAACGACGACCAGTGGCCCCCACCCGTGGCCTCTGGCCTGCCGGTTGACGACGACCCAGCGGGCCAGCAGGTAGCCGATCGCACCGAGAAACGCCCAACCCCAGTGCGCGCGACGCAGGTGACCCCATTCGTGCAGCATGATGCGGTCACGGCGCACCCAGATGATGATCCACAGCACCGGGATGATCGTGGCGCCGATGATCCAGATCACCGGCGTCGACTCGATGCCCGACAGCACGACGGCCGCCGTCTGCGCGAGCACGGTGACGATCGGCGTGAACGCGAGCGCCCACGCGGCGGGAGTGGTGGTGCGCTCGGGCGCGTACTCCATCGCTTGCCGCGGCGCGGGCTCGGCCGCCGAGGGCATCGAGGGTGACCACGAGTAGGGAGCGGAGTAGCCGTAGGGCTGCGTCCAGCCGGGCACCGCGAGAGAGTCGCTCGAGCTCATGTCGGCGACGGCCACAGGTACCGGAACCTCTTCGACGATCGGCTTCGCCCGAGTGTGAGTCGTCCACCGCACGCCATCCCACCACCGCAGCCGCAGAGCGCGTTCGGGGTCGTCGTACCACCCGGCAGTGGGGGTGTAGTCATCAGACATCGGTTTCTCCTGATGACAAGTTTATGAGCGTGGGGGGCGAAGCGGGGTGTGCCGAAGGTCCCCCTTTATGGGGACGTTGATTCAGGGCTGAGCCGTCAGGCCGACAAGCGACCGAGCATGCTCCAGACCGTCGTCGTGAGATCGGGGTGATCGAGGGCGATCTGCCGCAGCAGGCGATAGTCGCGCGCCCGGTTCGGCAGGCGATCACCGTCATCGTGGATGCGCTCGGCCCTGAGCATCCACACCACCAACTCGTCGACGGTGGGCAAATCGCTCATGAAGTCCCACGGGTCTTCGCCGTCGCGTGCCCGCGAAAAGATCACAGTCTGCAGTTCGTCGTGCGCTTCAGCGCGCAAAACCTCGAGGCTGGCGCCCCGGCGACTGCGCGTCTCGTCCATGTCTCGAGCCTACGACGAACGGCCGAGAGCGCGATGGGGCGCGGATGCCCTCAGCGGGTCAGACGAACTGTTGCAGTAGCTGCTGCGCGGCGACAGGGTCGATGATCCACCAGACGGCGACGACGGCGAGCTGCACGATCAGCCACACGGCCAGGGGCCAGGGTGAGGCTCCCGTGGCGCGGCCGATGCGCGC
Source organism: Actinomycetales bacterium (assembly GCA_038326585.1). Classification (GTDB taxonomy): domain Bacteria; phylum Actinomycetota; class Actinomycetes; order Actinomycetales; family Microbacteriaceae; genus Microcella. The sequence continues at coordinate 2,421 of JBBQKE010000315.1, forward strand.
TCCGCGCACGGCGAGGTAGACCGGGGGAGTGACTAGCGCCGCAACCCACGGCGCGGTGCGCAGGTGGCCCGAGGCCTCGAGCAGGCGAGTGTCCTGCCC
>JBBQKE010000316.1:0-2506 GCA_038326585.1 Actinomycetales bacterium
CGTCCGGCGTCGGCGCCGCGAAAGATCGTGGAGCGCGAGGAGGGCTCGATGCGCACGCCGAGCCCGTCGAGCTCGGTCGAGCTGACCGAGATCGATTCGGTCGCGACGAGCTCGGTCGACTGACCCCAGGCCGAGCGAGCGATGGCCACGACCTCGCCGGCCGACACGACCTCGACCTCGCGCACGCCCTCGTTGACCTCGGCGATGAGTGTGCGTGCGGCCGACCCCGCAGCGGGGTAGCCAGGTTGGCCGAGCATGGTCACGATGACCGTCTCATCACCCACCGGCACGGCGAACAGCACGCAGACGCCGGCGGCGTCGGTGTAGGAGCGAACGAGGCCGATGGTGCCGAGATCAGGCAGAAATTCTGCCTCGTCGCTGAAGCGCGAGCCTGCCGAGGTCGTGCGTGGCCGAGTCTCGAGCAGGTCGGCGAGTGCTGGCGAATCGAGAACGTGCTGGCCAAGCCGAGCGAGATCGACCGCTGTCGATCGCGAGCCGGGGTCGAGGCCGGTGCCGTCGGTGACGACGGTGTTCGTCAGACCCTGCTCATTGAGCCACAGGCTGGCCGCCGCAAGATAGCCGTCGAGCCCGCCGAAGACTGAGTCGACAAGCAGTTCAGCGGTGTTGTTGCCCGAGCCGAGCATGGTCGAGGCAATGAGGTCACGGCGCGTGAGGGTCTGGCCGAACTGCACGGGCACAGTGCGGGCGCCCGCGGCATCGAGCGCGCGAAAGCGCTCGACCTCAGCCTGGCCGATCGTGATGGCCGGGCCGGTGCCGCCCGGCGCGAGCGGCTCGGCGTCGAGCACGACACTCACGAGCACAAGCTTGGCGGCGCCGGCAATCGGCCGAGGCTCAGCGCTGCCGCTGGAAACGATCGAGCCACTCTCGGCGAGCACCGCCGTCGACCCGGATTCGGGCATCGTCAGCAGGTCGCTCCAGCTGCCGTCGACGGCCGAGCTCAGCGTTTGCTCGACGTGCAGGCGCGGCAGCGGGCTGAGCATGGCAGCGGCCGCATACGCCAGCACAGCGACGATGACCAGAGCGAGCATCCCGCTCAGGATGCCGCGCACCCGCCGCGCGCGACTCACGCCCACCCCAGACGGTGCAGTTCGTCATCGTCGATGCCGTAAAAGTGTGCGATCTCGTGCACGAGCGTGATGTGAATCTGATCGCGCAGTTCGTCGAGGTCGGCGCTGATGGCGAGCAGCGGCTCACGGTAGAGCACGATGCGGTCGGGCAACTCGCCGAAGCCGTACTGCCCACGGTCAGTCAGTGAGGTGCCCTCGTAGAGCCCCAGAAGGTCGAGAGACCCATCCTCGGGTCGCGCCTCCGTCACGAAGACCAGGTTGTCGAGCCCGTCGACCATCTCGTCGGGCAGCGCATCGAGTTCGTCGACGACGAGAGCCTCGAAGGCTGTCTCATCAAGCTCGAGCGGCGGAGCTGCGATGTCATCGGTCATGGCGTGCCACGAGCAGACTTCTTCTCGGCCTCTTCGAGCACCTGCACGAGCGCGTCTTGCATCCAGGCGAGAAGGTCGTAGACATCGCGCAGTCCGGGTTCGGCGAAGGTGCCCTCGTCGCCGTCGACGATGATGCCCATGCGGTCGGCGATGACGAGACGAAGATCACCGATGCCGCGCACCCAGTCGAGCGCAGCATCCATCGTCAGCGCAACCGTGCGAGCACCATCAGCATCGACTCCGGGAGCGAGGGCGGTCGACAGGGCGTGGGCGAAGCTGATCTTGCGATCGACCAGGCCGCGGCGGCTCAGCCGGCGCCACTCGTCGGCGAGCTCAGGCTCAGAACGGTAGGCGTCGGGCAGCAAGCGGCGCACAGCAGTGTCGGTGTCGACCGGCGACTCGAGTGACTCGGCCAGCAGTGCTTGCAGCTGATCGGCCAGCGAGACCAGGATGCTGGCTTCGGCAGGCTCGACGACGGCAATGCCGATCACGTCGTCACCGTGGTCGGGGTCCGGACCACTGATTCTCATTGCGGTGCCTTCTCGACCGTGGCCCACAGCCCGTATTCGTGCATGGCCTCGGCGTGACGTTCCATGTGCTCGCGGTTGCCCTCGGCGAGGGTCGCCCGGCCCGCAGTGTGCACCTGCATCATGAGCTTCTCGGCGGTGCTGGCATCGACCCCGAAGTGGCGGCGGAAGACCCACGAGACGTAGCTCATCAGGTTGACCGGGTCATTCCACACGACGATCTGCCAGGGCACTTCGGCGGCGTGCAGAGGCTGCTCGACCAGCTGGTCGTCGAGCTGAGGCAGGGCCGCGGCCGAAGCGTTCACACGGCCAGTCTGCCGGTCGTCGCTGAATCAGCCCGCAGAACTGGCCGATGAGACCAAGATGCAACGCGCCGAGGCGATCAATTTGGGGTGAGTAACGGGGCTTGAACCCGCGACCTCCTGGACCACAACCAGGCGCTCTGCCAGCTGAGCTATACCCACCGTGCGTCGCGCAGTACGCGACCGCTCAATGGTAGTACAGGCTCGCGCCCGACACG
>JBBQKE010000317.1:0-2497 GCA_038326585.1 Actinomycetales bacterium
TAGTCGCCATAGGGCAGCGTCGTCACCTCGACAGTGATGTCGGGGTTCTCGGCCTCGAACGCGTCGATGATCGTGGCGAGGTTGTCTTCGTTGCCATCGTTCGAGATGAAGTTGCTATAGGTGATGGTGACCGGCCCTTCGGTCGCGGCCGGCTCGGCGGCACAGCCGCCGAGCACGAGAGCTGAGACGCCGGCGAGGCCGACGGCTGCGATGAGTGAACGCTTCATGTGAGAGCTATCTCCTTTGATATTGGGTACCGGTGGTGCGGATCTTTCGGATGGGTGGATTCCCGAGGACTACTTGATCCCCGAGCTGGCGACGCCCTGGATGATGTACTTCTGGGCGAAGATGTAGAGCGCGAGCATGGGCAGCACGCTGATGACAGAGCCGGCCATCACGACATCCCATGCCGTCGTGTACTGCCCCTGCAGGCCCGCGAGCGCGATCGGCAGCGTCTGCAGCTCGGGAGACCGCAGCACGATGAGCGGCCACAAGAAGCTGTTCCAGCTGCCCATGAAGGCGAAGATCGTGAGCGTCGCGAGAGCGGGCTTGATGTTGGGCAGGATGATGAAGAAGAAGACCCGGAAGTGGCCAGCGCCATCGAGCGTCGCCGCCTCGTCGAGCTCGCGCGGCACCTGGTTGACGGCCTGCCTCAGCAGGAAGATGCCGAAGGCGCTCGCGAAGGTCGGCAGCAGCGCGCCGAGGTAGGTGTTGAGCAGGCCGAAGGTCTTGAGTTGCGCGAACAGCGGCACGACGAGCACCTGCAACGGAATCATCATGGTCGCGAGATACACCGCGAAGACCACGCCTCGCCCCCGGAACGGAAGCCGACTGAAGGCATAGGCGGCGGTCGCACTCGTGAAGAGCTGCACGATTGTCGTGATGATCGCGAGCATGAGGCTGTTGAGCACCACGCGCGCGAACGGCCGCTCGGTGAACAGGGTCTCGTAGGCCGAGAACGACGGGTTCTCTGGCCACAGTTGCGGCGTGATCGAGAAACCGGCACCGGGTGTGATCGACGTGATGAACGTCCAGAGGAAGGGGAAGAACATCGCGAGGGCGCCGAGGATGACGGCGATGTGCAGCACGACCCAGGCCGTGCGGCTCGTGGTGCGCTCACGCATAGTGCACCCACCGCCTCTGCCCGATGATCTGCACGACGGTGACTCCGAGAATCACGGCGAAGAGCATCCACGACAAGGCGGAGGCCTCCCCGGCCTGTCCGTAGCGGAACGTCAGGTCGTAGATCTGTTGCACGACCACCTGGCTGGATCCGGCTGGCCCGCCGCCCGTCATGGCATAGACCTGGTCGAAGACCTGGAAGCCGTTGATGAGCGAGATTACGATCACGAAGAACGTGCTCGGGCTCAACATCGGAAGGGTCACGTGGCGAAACCGCTGCCACGCGCTCGCGCCGTCGACCTTGGCCGCGTCATAGAGGTCGGGATTGATGGCCTGCAGCCCCGCGAGCAGGATGACCATGACGAAGCCGAGGTCTTTCCAGGCACTCGCGAGAATGATCGACGGCATCGACCACGCGGGGTCTGCCCACCATCCCGGGCCCTCGATCCCGACCCAGCCAAGCACGGTGTTGACGACACCGTTGCTCGGGTTGAGCAGCCAACGCCAGACCACCGCGACAGCGATCCAGCTCGTCACGACCGGCAAGAAGTAGATGCCGCGCCAAAACGACCTGCCCTTGAGCGCACGATTCAGTGCGAGAGCGAGGACTAGGCCGCCGATGTACACGAGCGGCAGATAGCCGACGATGTAGTACAACGTGTTGCCGAAGACTGCGGCAGTGCGCGGGTCGGCGAGCAGCTCGGCGAAGTTGTCGAGGCCGACGAACTGCATCGGCGTGATCAGGTTCCAGTCGTTCAGGCTGATCCAGGCCGCCGACACCATGGGTACGAGTACAAAGAGCGCGAGCGGCAGCGCACTCGGCAGCAGGAACGCCGCGACGGTGAGGCCGTAGCGCCACCCGCGTTTCTTCGGCGCGCGCACGGGTGCCGTGAGGCGCCCGACCGGGGCCCGGTCGACCAGGCTCGTCTGCAGCGTCGAGACGCTCATGCGCGATCTCCGTGCGGCGCGGCCTGCTCGACGAGACGCTGTCGCACCAGATCGCCCTGCTCGCCCGCAACGCCTCCCGCGTCGAACGGCGTCGCGAGCACGAGAGTTGCCGCTCCCTGAGCCCAGCTGTCGTCTTGCCAGCTCTCGACCGCGACGGCGACACCGCGGCGCGAGGGCATGAGTGCGGCACGGAAGGCGGGCTCGAAACCGAAAGACCAGTGGGCCCAGTCGGTCGTGCCTTCGCCGAGCACGATGATGATCTCGGGGTCGAGCGCGTGCACGAGACCAGCGAGAGTGCGGCCGAGCAGGTGACCTGCCTCGCTGAAGATCTCCGTAGCCGCGGCGTCGCCCGCCGCCGCAGCATCGCGCAAGGCACCGAGGTGAGCATCGGCTGCGATGACCCCGCGCTCACGAGCGATGCGCACGA
>JBBQKE010000318.1:0-2489 GCA_038326585.1 Actinomycetales bacterium
CGACCGCATGCTCGACCGCCACGGCATCGTTACGCGCGGTGCGGTGCAGGCTGAGGGGTTGCGCGGCGGCTTCGCGCTCGCCTACTCGGTGCTCGCCCGCATGGAAGAAGCGGGCTCGGTGCGGCGCGGCTACGTCGTCGAAGGCCTGGGTGCTGCCCAGTTCGCGACCCCCGCGACCGTCGACCGAGTGCGCACGTTCTCGCGCGATGCGGATGCGGCCCCCGCCCTGGCCCCCCTCGTTCTCGCCGCGACCGACCCCGCCAACCCCTACGGTGCGGCGCTGCCGTGGCCCGCGAGTCAGCCGGACGCGGCCTCGGGGTCAACCGCGCACCGCCCCGGCCGCAAGGCCGGTGCCCTCGTCGTGATCGTCGATGGGCACCTCGCGGTCTACCTCGAGCGCGGCGGCAAGAGCGTGCTGACTTTCACGGATGAGCCCGCGGTGCTCGAGCCGGCCGCCGCCGAGCTTGCCGCAGTCGTGCGCGCGCGACTGCGCTCACTGCGGGTCGAGCGCGTCAACGGTGCAAGCGCGTTCGGCACCCCGCTCGCCGACGCACTGCAGGCCGCCGGTTTTGTGGCGACGCCGCAGGGCCTGCGCATCAGAATCTGAGAGGCGCAGACATGCCCGAGGGCGATACCGTTCACCGCGCGGCGGCGCGCTTGCACGCCGCGCTCGCTGGCCAGACAGTGCTGCGCAGCGACGTGCGGGTGCCGCGCTTCGCCACCGCCGATCTGAGTGGCGAACGCGTCGACGAGGTCGTCGCCCTCGGCAAGCACCTGCTCATGCGCATCGGCGAGGTCACCGTGCACTCGCACCTCAAGATGGAGGGCTCGTGGCACGTCATGCGCCTCGGCGAGCGTTGGCGCCGCCCGGCTTTCGAAGCGCGCATGGTGCTCGAGACGACCGCTGCTGAGGGAAAACCATGGCAAGCGGTGGGATTCGCACTCGGAGAGCTCGAGCTCGTCGCGCGCGACGCCGAGCACGAAGTAGTCGGTTACCTGGGTCCCGACCCGCTCGGCCCCGACTTCGATCGCGACGAAGCGCTCCGGCGGCTTACGTCCGACCCGGCGAGGCCCATCGGCCTCGCGCTGCTCGATCAGCGCAACGTAGCGGGCTTCGGCAACGACTACCGCAACGAGTTGCTGTTCTTGCGCGGTGTGTTGCCCGAGACGCCGGTAGAGGCAGTGGATGTCGCGGCCGCTCTCGACCTAGGCGTGCGATTGATCCGCGCCAACAAAGACCGCGACGAACGCACGACCACCGGCAACACGCGACGCGGCGAGCGCCTCTGGGTCGCGCACCGCGACGGCAAGCCGTGCCGACGCTGCGGCACGCGCATCCGTCGCGGCCTGCTCGGTGACGACGCGCTGACCGAGCGCAACACCTGGTTCTGCACGAGCTGCCAGCAGTAGGGCGTGGGCGCTACTCGCCCGCGATCGCGCGCGCGCCGCTCGGGCGCCAGGCTACGAGCCGCAGGGTCGTGGCGGCTACGAGGGCGACGACACCCGCGATGACGAGCGGCAGCGCGAGCGCTTCGGCCAACCGGGGCACGATGTAGACGCTCGGGTCGTAGATGCCCGAGGCCGGCGGCACGCTGAAGGCGAACTCGGCATAGAAGGTCAGCACGAAGCCGAGCAGGGTCGTGAGCGTGCCGACCACCCACAGCGCGCGCAACCAGGGGTTGCCAGCGACGACGATCTCGAAGTGCTTCTCGTCGAGCACATCCGTGTCGGGGGAGGGTCGGCGCGCACCGGCAGTGCGCTCGCGCGACAGCGGAGAACCCGCGACCGCCACGCCGTCGTCGAGCAATGGCGCTGACAGAGGAGCATCGCGCGCTGCCGGCGCGGCACTCGTCGAACCTGCTCCGCCTCGCTGAAACGCGGGGTCGAATCGCGGGTCGAGATCGTCTGTCTGCTTCGTCGCCATGACCGCTCCTTCGCTGCCGTGCCAGTGTAAGCCGGTCGACGCTGAGTGTCAGTGGATGCCCGATAGCCTCTCAGCATGTTCGCCCCCCCGTTGCGCCCGCTGCTGATCGCCGCAGTCGTCGGCCTCATCGGCGCGATCAACAGTTGCACCGGCGGTGAGAGCACACCCATACAGCCGACCGAGGGCTACGACGGAACCGGCACGGTGGTCTCGATCGTCGATGGCGACACCCTTCGGCTCGAGGTCGACGGTCGCGAACTGCGAGTGCGACTGCTCGGTATTGACACCCCCGAGGTCTACCCCGAGGTCGAGTGCTTCGGGCCCGAGGCCGCGCTCGCGCTCGCTGACCTCGCGCCGCCGGGCAGCACGCTGGGCTACACCTACGATCGTGACCCGCGCGATCGCTTCGACCGCGAACTGATGTACTTATTCACCGCTGACGGCAGCTTGATCAACCTCGAGCTCGTCGCCCAAGGCTTCGCCGAGGCCGTGTTGTTCGAGCCCAACGACCGCTACTGGGTCGAGTTGCAGGCGGCCGAGCGATCGGCACGGGATGCTCGCCTCG
>JBBQKE010000319.1:0-2461 GCA_038326585.1 Actinomycetales bacterium
GGCGCGAACGTTACGGCTGACCAGATCCGCGCGCTCGGTTCGTGGGACCCCGCGGCCGACCCCGACACCGAGATCCAGTTCACCCCGGCCCGCGTCGTGATGCAGGACTTCACCGGCGTGCCCTGCATCGTCGACCTCGCCACGATGCGCGAAGCGGTGGCAGCCCTGGGCGGAGACCCCAACAAGATCAACCCGCTCGCCCCGGCCGAGCTCGTCATCGACCACTCCGTCATCGCCGACTTGTTCGGCACGGCCGATGCTCTGGAGCGCAACGTCGAGCTGGAGTACGAGCGCAACGGCGAGCGCTACCAGTTCTTGCGCTGGGGCCAAACGGCGTTCGACGACTTCAAGGTCGTGCCCCCGGGCACGGGCATCGTGCACCAGGTCAACATCGAGCACCTCGCCAAGGTCACCTATACCCGCGAGGTCGACGGTGTTCTGCGCGCCTACCCCGACACCTGCGTCGGCACTGACTCGCACACGACCATGGTCAACGGGCTCGGTGTGCTGGGCTGGGGTGTCGGCGGTATCGAAGCCGAGGCGGCCATGCTCGGCCAGCCGGTCTCGATGCTGATTCCCAAGGTCGTGGGCTTCAAGCTCACCGGCGTGATTCCGACCGGGGTGACCGCGACCGATGTCGTGCTGACGATCACCGAGATCTTGCGCAAGCACGGTGTTGTCGGCAAGTTCGTCGAGTTCTACGGGGCTGGCGTCGCCGCCGTGCCGCTCGCGAACCGCGCCACGATCGGCAACATGAGCCCCGAGTTCGGCTCGACGGCTGCGATGTTCCCGATCGACGACGTCACGCTCGACTACCTGCGCCTGACCGGCCGCAGCGAGGCCCAGGTCGCGCTCGTCGAGGCCTACAGCAAACTGCAGTCGCTCTGGCACGACCCGTCGGTCGAGCCCCGCTTCAGTGAGTACCTCGAGCTCGACCTCTCGACCGTCGTGCCCTCTATCGCCGGCCCCAAGCGCCCGCAAGATCGCATCGAGCTCTCGGTCGCCAAGGCGGCTTTCGAGTCTGCCCTCGTCGACTACGCGTCGACCGACCACAGCCGTGTCGATGCCGCTCTCGAGGGCTCATTCCCGGCATCCGACCCCGTGGGCTTCACCCCCGAAGACGAGGGCGCTGGCCGCGAACTGGCGCACCGCCACCGCTCTCACGCCCCGTCCACCGTCTCGAACCCGGTCGATGTGACAGTGGGTGATGACGAGTTCACGCTCGACCACGGTGCCGTGACCATCGCAGCGATCACCTCGTGCACCAACACCTCGAATCCTTCGGTCATGCTCGCGGCTGGCCTGCTCGCGCGCAACGCGGCGCACAAGGGGCTCAAGGCTAAGCCGTGGGTCAAGACCACGCTGGCGCCGGGCTCGAAGGTTGTCACCGACTACTACGAGAAAGCCGGACTCACCGACGACCTTGAGGCGCTCGGTTTCTTCACGGTCGGGTATGGCTGCACGACCTGCATCGGCAACTCGGGCCCGCTCGCCGACGAGATCTCGGCCGCAATCGCCGAGAAAGACCTCGCTGTCACTGCAGTGCTCTCGGGCAACCGCAACTTCGAAGGCCGCATCAACCCCGACGTGAAGATGAACTACCTGGCGAGCCCGCCGCTCGTGATCGCCTATGCACTGGCGGGGTCGATGAACTTCGATTTCGAGACGGATGCACTGGGCACCGACAAGGAAGGCAACGACGTCTTCCTGCGCGACATCTGGCCCGACGCGGCTGAGGTGCAGGCGACGATCGACTCGTCGATCGACACCGGCATGTTCGACGAGCAATATGCGTCAGTTTTCGAGGGCGATGAGCGCTGGCGCTCGCTGCCCACCCCCGACGGCGCCACCTTCGAGTGGGATTCCGAGTCGACGTACGTGCGCAAGCCCCCGTATTTCGAGGGCATGACGCGCGAGACGACACCGGTCACCGACATCGCCGACGCTCGCGTGCTCGCGACGTTGGGCGACTCGGTCACGACCGACCACATCAGCCCCGCGGGCTCGATCAAGGCCGAGTCTCCGGCCGGTCAGTACCTCACTGAGCACGGCGTCGACCGCAAAGACTTCAACTCGTACGGCTCACGTCGCGGCAACCATGAGGTGATGATCCGCGGAACCTTCGCGAACATCCGTCTGCGCAATCAGCTGCTGAGCGACGCGAACGACGGTGCGGGGGTCGAGGGCGGCTACACCCGCGACTTCACGCAGGCGGATGCCCCCCAAGCGTTCATCTACGACGCGAGTGAGCGCTACCAAGCTGCGGGAGTTCCTCTCGTCATCTTCGCCGGCAAAGAATACGGTTCGGGTTCGAGCCGTGACTGGGCGGCCAAGGGCACGAGCCTGCTGGGCGTGAAGGCTGTGATCGCCGAGAGCTTCGAGCGCATCCACCGGTCGAACCTCATCGGCATGGGTGTCATCCCGCTGCAGTTCCCCGAGGGCAAGACGGCCGAGTCGCTCG
>JBBQKE010000320.1:0-2459 GCA_038326585.1 Actinomycetales bacterium
AGAACACCTGCCAGGCCAGCAGTGTCTTCGCCACGAGGCTGAGGGTGATGTACGCGCGCTCGCCGACGAGGTAGTCGGCCCACTTGCCGACCTGCTTGTACTGCAGCCACTGGTTGACGGCGAAGGTGTTGAAGAAGATGAAGAGCGAGATGACGATGCCGATGACGAACGCGGGGGGTGCGACCTCGCTCTCGGTGCCGGGGCGCAAGAAGTAGATGAGCACCAAGATCCAGGGCACGATGCCGACCATCGAGCCGAAGATGAACGGCAGCAGGCCGCCCGAGCCGGGCTGCTCATACTTCTCTTGCAGAGCGCCGAACAAGATCATGGCGGCGTTGACGGCGAAGATCGCGAACAGGGCGCCGATGTCGGTGACGCCGTTGATGGCGAGAATCAGCCAAATCATGATCGACGAGCTCAGCGAGTACTCGGTCCAGCGGAAGAAGTTGCGGTTCTGCAGCAACCCATTCTTGTAGCGGCCGAAGAACCACGGGCTCGAGATGAGGAAGTGGAAGAACGCGCTGAGCGCGAGGAAGGCCACGACGCCGATGCCGATGTTGACCTCGAACAGGGTCACGCGCTCGGGCGGAATCGGCACTCCGGGAGGGCCCGCCAAGTAGTCCGCGGTCACGGCGAAGAGCACCTGCGTGCTCAACATCGTCAGCACGATGGCGAAGCCGACCGCCTGCACCAGGTGCAGGCTGCCCGCGACGATGTTGTAGACCCGCAGCCGATCGATCTGCTGCTCGGGGGTGTAGACCTTCTTGGCCATCAGTGCACTCCTTCGTGTGAGGCGCGTCGTCACGCATCGGTCCGACGGTAGCACTCGAGAGCGTCGAGTGAACGGGCTTCACGTGAGGTGCGCGCAACGGGTGCGGCTAGCGTGGAGCTCGTGCAGAGCATCCCGATCCTCGTCCGCAAACCCGCCCTCATCTCATCGGCGCTCGCGCCCGTGTTCTTCATCGGCGGCACGGTCGTCGCCGAACTGCGATCGCCCGGGTTCGATCCGGTTCGTCAGACCATCAGCGAGCTGGCGGCGGCGGATGCTCCGACGCAGGCCTTCATGACCCTCATGTTCGTGCTCACCGGGGTATGCCACCTCGTGACGGCGGTGTACGCCCCCGGGCTCTGGTTGCCGGGTCGGATCGCACTCGGGCTCGCCGGCGTCGCCCTCTTCGCGGTCGCCGCGTTCCCGCTGCCGGCCGAGGGATCGTCGCTCGAGCACCGGCTCGCCGCGATGGCGGGCTTCGTGCTGCTGGCACTATGGCCGGTGCTGAGCTTGCGGCTCGGGCGGCAGTATCCGTGGCTGCTCCGCCCCATGGGTGCTGTGTTCAGCACGCTCGCAGTAGGAGCTACGTGCATCGCATTCGCGTGGATCGAAGCTCAGCCCGACGCGACGACGATCGGACTCGCCGAACGCGTCGCCGCCTACCTCGAGTCGCTCTGGCCTGCGGTCGTGGTGCTCGTCATGTGGCGGAGCCAGCAGCGCGCGCTGCCGCTGTCGACCGCGGGAACCCAGTCGCGAGCGCTTTAGAGCAGTCTTCAGTCGCGCGGCGGCTGAGCCCCGAGCCACTGCACGGCCGCGGCGCCGGCGGCGACGCCTCGCTCGACGGCGGTGCGCAGCTCAGCGCTCGAGCCGCTCTCGGCGAGCTCGGCGCACAGGGCACCCACGAAGGCGTCGCCGGCTCCGGTCGTGTCGACGACGGTCACGCTCGGCGCGGGCAGGTGACCGCTGGCGCCCGGCGCCGCGAAGACGGCGCCGTCGCCGCCGAGCGTGATGACGACGCTGCGGCAACGGTTGAGCAACTCGTGAGCAGCGGCCGAGGCCTCATCGATCGAGTCGACCGGCAGCCCGGTGAGGTCGTGCGCTTCGGCCTCGTTGACGACGAGCGGATCGCATAGGGCGAGCAGAGCATCCGGAATCTCCCGACTCGGCGAGAGGTTCAGCACCGTGCGACCGCCCAGTTCGTCGATGATGCCGGCCGCGTCGACGACGACCGCCAGCGGAATCTCGAGCTGCGCCAACAGCACCGTGCCCGAGCCAGCAACGGCACGAATCGCGGCCTCGACCTCGTGCGCATTCACGCGGGCGTTCGCCCCTGCCGCGACGACGATCGTGTTCTCGCCGTCGCTCGACACGGTGATGAGCGCGATGCCCGTGGGCTCGTCATCGACGATCGCCACGCTTGAGACATCGACCCCGCCTGACCCGAGCGCGTCGAGCATCTGACGCCCGTTGCCGTCGTCACCCACCGCGCCCAGAAAGACCGGCATGGCGCCCGCCCGCGCGGCCGCGAGTGCCTGGTTGGCGCCTTTGCCGCCCGTCGCCACCACGAGCTCGTCACCGAGCAGCGTCTCGCCCGGCTGCGGGTGACGGTCGACGAGCACGGTGTAGTCGGTGTTGGCCGAGCCGAGAACGATGAGAGAGGCGGTCATGGCTCCATCGTGGCAGAGCGGTC
>JBBQKE010000321.1:0-2458 GCA_038326585.1 Actinomycetales bacterium
GTCGGCTGGGCAACGCTGAGATTTCTGAGACAGCCGCCTCGAGCGGGCCGCGAAGGCGCAGGGTCATGAAGGCGCCCGCGATGAGTACGGCGGCGACAGTCACACCGATGAAGAGCGGGATGCCCACCTCGGGGGCGAAGAGCCCGGCGGGCCCGAGTGATGCCAAGCCGGCGATGACGAGCACGTGCCCCGTGTAGATGGTCAGCGGCATGCGTCCGACGGCGACGAGGGGGAACGCCACGACGGCAAGAACGCGCGGGTTGCTCGGCCGGTCGAGCAGCAGGAGCGCGAGCGCGATGAGCGCGACGGCGAGCCCGCCCGAGCCGAGCAGCTCGGCGACGGTCGAGCTGTGCGCGTCGGCACTGACGCCTGGCAGTGCGGCTGCCGCGCCGTAGCCCCCGACGCTCGCAACGGTTCCGAGGGCGAGCATCAGGAGGCGCGTGCGCGTCGACGCCAGGTCGGAACGTGCGCACAGCAGCCCCACGATCAGCAGCGGAAGCCAGAGCAGCGCCGGGTAGTACCCGGTGAGCAGGTACTCGGTCGCAGCGGCCCAGGGCTGCCCGACGGGCGCTCCTGCGGCGACCACCTCGTCGCGCAGCAGCGGGGCCACGACCAGCAGCACCGCGCCGATGCCGACGAGAGCCAGGCGCGGCAGGAACAACAGAGGAATGAGCAGCACGAACATGAGCCCGTAGTAGTCGAGGATGATCGCGATACCGCTCGGGAGCATCCAGAGCAGCAGCCCGAGGGCGATCAGCAGTGCTGCGCGGATCAGCAGGCGCCACCGGGCCGTCGCCCGCGGCATCGACTCGCGGCCGGCTCCGCCGGTCACGATGCCGAGCGCGACACCCGCCACGACTGCGAAGAGCATCGACGGGCGCCCATCGACGAGCAGCTCGCTCTGCGCATCATCGCGCGGCCACACGTGGGCCGCCATCATGCCGATCACGGCGAGCCCTCGCGCGGCATCGATCCCGCTGAATCGACCCGGTGACGAGGGCGGGGCGAGCACGCTGGCGGGCGCCTGCCCCGACCTCGTCATGAATGCCTACTGGCCGAGGGCTTGCTGCGACGAGCCCGCCTTGAGTGCGGCCAGGCGAGCTTCGACCTCGATCTCGGCGCCCACGTTCTCGAGCGACTCGAACTGGGCGTCGAGCGACGATGCGGCGAGCTCTTGACGGCCCATGACCTTGGCCTCTTCGCGGCGAATCTTCTCTTCGAATCGCCCGAGCTCGCTTGTCGGGTCCATGATGTCGATGCTGCCCACGGCATCCATGACTTGGGCTTGCGCGTCGGCGATCTTGGCCCGGGCGATGAGCTGGTCGCGCTGCGAGCGCAGCTGGTCGAGCTTGCCCTTCATCGCCTCGAGGCCGTTCTTGAGCTGGTTGACGATGTCGTTCTGGCTGGCGATCGTCGGCTCGACGGCCTTCGCGTCGGTCTCGGCCTGCAGCTGCTTGCCGAGCGCGACCTTTGCGAGGTTGTCGAACTTGTCGGCGTCGACGGTGTTGCCGCCCGTGCGCAGCTCGTCGGCCTTTGCGCTCGCGGCGAGCGCCTTGCGCCCCCAGTCCTGCGCGGCGGCGACGTCTTCGGCGTGGTCCTGCTCGAGCAGGCGCAGGTTGCCGATGGTCTGCGCGATCGCAGCCTCGGCCTCTTGGATGCTCGACGTGTAGTCGCGCACCATCTGGTCGAGCATCTTCTCCGGGTCTTCGGCGGAGTCGAGCATGGCGTGGATGTTGGCCTTCGCGAGTTGAGCGATACGGCCGAAGATGGATTGCTTGGACATCGGTGGTGCCTTTCTGTCGGTGTACTGAGGAAGTTGTCCGAGGACGGGGTCGAGTCGGGTCAGAAGCGCCCGCCGCCTCCGCGGCGACCAGAGGAGCGAGACGACGTTGAGCGGCGTGTGCTTCCGCCGCTAGAAGACCGGCGGCTGCTCGAACTGCCGCCGCTCGAGCCGAAGCGTGGGCGACGCGAACCGCCGCCGAATCCACCACCGCCGCCACCGCCGCCGCCGCTGAGCAGACCGCCGATGAGGCCTCCGATGAGGGCATCGCCCACGCCGCCGCCGTTGCGGGCTCCGCCGTAGCCGCCGACGAAGCCGTTCGGTGCCATGGCACCGCGCACATCGTTCTCGGCCGAACTCAAGGCGAGTCCGGCCAGATCGAGAGCGCGTTGCGCTGCGGCAAGAGCGCTCACGGGGTCGCTCGCGCGCGAGTTCGCGGCGATCTGCTCGTGCGCTTGCGCTTCAGCCAAACGCGATCGGGCATCGGCACCGACAGCACCTCGGTGCGCCGTGACGTACTCGGTAGCGCTGAGAATGCGGCTGCGCGCCGACGCGAGAGTGCGGTCGAGGGCCGCCTCTGCCTTGGCCCGCCGTTCGCTCTCTTCGCGTGCGTCGGCGAGCTGAGCATCCAGGTCGCGATCAACGGCAATGAGGCGCTCGAGCGCCTCGATCGGGTTC
>JBBQKE010000322.1:0-2455 GCA_038326585.1 Actinomycetales bacterium
AGAATGACGTCGACGAGCGGCTTGCCGGTCGTCGCATCCACCTGGCGAAGCACCTCGGCGGTGATCTCAATGAGGTAGCTCTCGAGCTCGCCGGTGTTCCATTCGGCGAACACGTCGGCAATCTCGGCGGGCGACAGGCCACCCACGCGACGCAGCAGGTCGTACGCCTCGGCGATCAATTGCATGTCGACGTACTCGATGCCGTTGTGAATCATCTTGACGAAGTGCCCAGCGCCGTCGGTGCCCACGTGCGTGACGCAGGGCTCACCCTCGGCGACGGCGGCGATCGACTCGAGAATCGGCTTGAGGGTGACCCACGCCTCGGCCGAGCCACCGGGCATGATCGAGGGGCCCAGCAGCGCACCCTCTTCGCCGCCCGAGATGCCGGCGCCGACGAAGTTGATGCCCGTCTCGCGCACCGCAGCCTCGCGGCGAATGGTGTCGGTGAAGAGCGCGTTGCCGCCGTCGACGATGATGTCGCCGGGCTCGAAGACCTGCACAAGCTCGTCGATGACGGCGTCGGTGCCGCGCCCGGCCTTGACCATGATGAGCGCGGTGCGCGGCTTCTGCAGCGCCGCAGCGAACTCTTTGTAGTCGTGGGCGGCCACGAAGCCGGCCTCGGGATGCTCGGCGATGAGCGTCTCGGTCTTTTCCCACGTGCGGTTGTAGACCGCCACGGTGTTGCCCTCGCGGCTGGCGAGGTTGCGGGCGAGGTTCGAGCCCATGACGGCGAGGCCGACGACTCCGATGTTGGCTGAGGGCGTGGTGGTCATGGTTTCCAGCCTAGAGGCCGGTGCTGCGGTGCCGATGTGCCGCGGCGGTAGCGTGGGCCCATGACCAGCTCAGATGTCGTCAATGTTGTGGCCGTGTTCCACCCGCTCGAGGGGCATCGAGATGCCGTCATGGCGGCGCTCGAGACCGCGATTCCGCTCGTGCACAACGAGCCCGGGTGCGAGCTCTACGTCATCACCGAGGCCGATGACGGCCGCCTCGTAATGATTGAGAAGTGGACGAGCGCCGAGCAGCTCGACGCGCACGGAGCCGGTGAGCCGGTGGCAGCGCTCGTCGCCGCGCTCGACGGCCACCTGTCGCAACCGGTCGAGGTCACGCGCCTCACGCCACTACCGATCGGCGATGCCGCTAAGGGTGCGCTCTGAACTCGTCTCGACCCTCCACCGCCCCGTCGGTCGTGCTCATGGGAGTCTCGGCCGCCGGCAAGACGACCGTCGGTCTGGC
This sequence comes from Actinomycetales bacterium, assembly GCA_038326585.1. Taxonomy (GTDB): domain Bacteria; phylum Actinomycetota; class Actinomycetes; order Actinomycetales; family Microbacteriaceae; genus Microcella. Next base: position 1,237 of record JBBQKE010000322.1, read on the forward strand.
GGCGAGCACGCTGACCGGCGTGACATTTCTCGATGCCGATGATCGGCATCCCCCCGAGAACATCGCGAAGATGGCGGCCGGAATGGCTCTTGACGACGCCGACCGCGCACCGTGGCTGGATGCCGTCGGCACCGCCCTGCGCGACGAAAGCCCCTGCATCATGGCGTGCAGCGCGCTGCGCCGGTCATACCGCGACCGACTGCGCGAGCATGCGCCGCGCACGGTCTTCGTGATGCTGCAGTTGCCGCGCGCCGAGCTCGAGCGCCGTATCGCTGCGCGCGACAACCACTTCATGCCGCCTGAGCTGCTCGACTCGCAGCTGGCGGCGCTCGAACCCCCGGGTGCCGACGAAGAGGTCGTTGTGCTCGATGCGAGGCGCTCAGTCGACGAGCTTGCGGCCGCGGTCGCGACGCTTCTTGACCCTCAGGTAGACTGAGCGACTGTACTTCGGCGAGGGAGCGATTTTTCGCTCCGTGATCGACGCGGTGGGCAAGGCATCAGGTCTTTCCTCACGCGATTCTCGCGTTCGAGTTGACAACTAGACCGGGCTTCAAGGCCCACCGATCAAGGAGTAATCAGCATGGCTGACGACAACAAGCTCGACGCCGACGTGCGCGAATCGTTCGGCAAGGGCGCGGCGCGCAAGCTGCGCGCTGTCGGCAAGATTCCGGCCGTCATCTACGGCCACGGCACCGACCCCCAGCACGTCACCCTGCCCGGTCACGAGACCGCGCTGCTGCTGCGCAAGACGAACGTGGTTGTCACGCTCAACGTTGCGGGCGACAAGCAACTCGTGCTCGTGAAAGACGTGCAGAAAGATCCCGTGCGCCAGATCATCGAGCACGTCGACCTCATCGTCGTGCGCAAGGGCGAGAAGGTCACCGTCGATGTGCCCGTGCACGTCGAGGGCGAGTCGTACCCGGGCACGCTCGTCATGCTCGACACAACACGCTCACGGTCGAGGCCGAGGCTACGCACATTCCTGAGTCGCTCACCGTCTCGGTCGAGGGTCTTGAAGAGGGCGCCCAGATTCACGCCGGCGATGTCGCGCTGCCGTCGGGCACCACGCTCATCACAGACCCCGAGGCTCTCGTCATCAACATCACGGTGCCGCGTGCGTCGGCCGCCGACGTGGCCGACGAGGCCGCCGTCGACGAGATGGCGGCGGCGTCGTCGATGGCTGACGCCGTCGAGGCCGAGGCTGAGGGCGAAGCCGACT
>JBBQKE010000323.1:0-2419 GCA_038326585.1 Actinomycetales bacterium
CGTCACCTTCGAGACCCCGATGCTCTGGTCCCTCGGGTTTCTTGTCACGTTCCTTTTCGGTGGCCTGACCGGTGTGCTGCTGGCGGCCCCACCGATCGACTTCCATGTCAGTGACTCGTACTTCGTCGTGGCGCACTTCCACTACGTGGTCTTCGGCACGGTCGTGTTCGCGATGTTCGCAGGCTTCTACTTCTGGTGGCCCAAGTGGACAGGCAAGATGCTCAACGAGAGCCTCGGCCAGATCCACTTCTGGACCCTCTTCGTCGGCTTCCACGCGACCTTCCTGGTGCAGCACTGGCTGGGTGTGGTGGGCATGCCGCGGCGATACGCGACGTACCTGGTCGAAGATGGCTTCACCTGGATGAACCAACTCTCGACGCTCGGCTCGATTCTGCTCGCGGCGTCGATGATCCCGTTCCTGTTGAACGTGTACATCACGGCCCGCCGGGCGCCGCTCGTGACCGTGAACGACCCCTGGGGTTACGGTCGCTCGCTCGAGTGGGCGACCTCGTGCCCGCCGCCTCGCCACAACTTCACGTCGATCCCGCGCATCCGTTCGGAGTCACCTGCGTTCGACCTCAACCACCCCGAAGCCGGCAGTCCCGTCGGAATCGGACCGCTGAAAGACGCTCCCGAGGCGCCTGTTCGCGACCTCGCCGACGGTGAAGTGAAGTAGGGGGCCCACAGCTATGAAGACCAACATCAATCTCTTCTGGATCCTCACGGGCTTCTTCGTTCTGCTGACCGTCGTCTACGTGCTGTGGGCGATCATCGACACCGGTCAAGTCGAATGGGTGGGGGCGGTGGCTCTTGGCCTGTGCGCGGTGCTCTCGATGTTCATCGGCTTCTACCTCCGCCTCGTCTATCGCAATCAGGGCGGTGAGCTCGCGGAAGATCGTTCGGATGCGGGTATCGATGATGGCGACGCCGAGCAAGGTTTCTTCCCCCCGTGGAGCTGGTGGCCCGTCATCCTCGCCGCAGCCGCTGCGGTGGCGTTCCTCGGGCTGTCGATCTCTTTCTGGATTGTCGCCTACGCTGTGCCCTTCGCTCTGGTCGGTCTCGTCGGGTGGGTCTACGAGTACTACCGCGGCAACTTCGGGCGCTGACGTGCCCCAGGTCCGCCGAGCGACCGCGGCCGACGCCGACGCGATCTTCGCGCTCGTGCGGCAACTCGGAGCAACGTTCGTTCCGGTTCGCTCTGCCTTTGACCACAGCCTAACGTCGATCCTGAACGACGAGGATGCTCTGCTTCTCGTCGGCGAAGCTGACGACGGCACCGTGCAGGGCTACGCACTCACTACCGTCACGCGGTTGCTCTCGACCAACGGTCCGTCAGCACAGCTGCAAGAGATCGCGGTGGACGAAGCGGCCAGGGGTCTCGACCTCGGCACCATGCTCGTGCACGAGGTCGAAGCGGAGTGCATCACCCGCGGAGTACGCCAGCTCACGGTCGCGGCGCGGCGCGCTGGAGGCTTCTACGACCGGCTCGGCTACTCGCAGAACGCCGAGTTCATGCGTCGGGTCTTCTAGGCCGAGGTCTGTGTGGCACTCGCGCTGCGCACGGACCGGCTCGAGATCTCTCCGCTCGTCAGAGCCGACACAGAGACCTTCGCCGAGTACCGTCGTGAGCCGGCCGTGGCGCGTTATCAGTCGTGGACGAGTGACTTTACGGTGGCGAATGCCGAGGCCATCGTCGCGGCGCAACCGATGACCGATGTTCCGGCGGCGGGGGAGTGGATACAGTTGGGTTTGCGCGCTGCGATCGGTAACTCGAGCAAGCGCACTCTCATCGGCGATGTCGCCGTCGGGTGCGACACCGTGCAGCCAAGCACGTATGAAGTCGGGGTCACACTGGCATCGGCATATCAGGGCGCTGGCTACGCGAGCGAGGCGCTACGGTGTGTCATCGACTGGCTCATGCGCGAGTGCAGAGCGCATCGCATCGTGATGCAGGGCGACGCCCGCAACACGTCGGTGCTGGACCTCATGAGGCGGCTGGGCCTTCGGCACGAAGGCACCGTGCTGGAAGGCGACTGGTTCAAGGACGAGTGGACCACGCTCGAGCGCTTCGCACTGCTGCATCGTGAGTGGCAGTCACACTGACGCGAGCGTCATCGGAAGGCGCTCGAGGGTGTGGGCACGCCCGCAGGCGGCCACCCTCACTCGCAGAACGGCCCCGTTCCTCGACGTGAGGAGCGGGGCCGTTTGCCGTTCGACGCTAGTGCTTCTGCGACTCGAGCTCATTCTGCGTGACCGGCGCGATGCGATCTTCGAAGAACCAGCGCGCCAAGCTCGCCCGCACGCGCTGGTTGACCGTGATCTTGCCGTCGTCGTTCGGACGCACCATGATCGGCTGGTACTCGTCAAAGCTCACGAGCTTCCAACGCTCGAAGTCATCGAGCTGCTCGTGCACCTCGAT
>JBBQKE010000324.1:0-2417 GCA_038326585.1 Actinomycetales bacterium
AACGCGTTGAGCAGGGCGAGGGCCACGTGGTGGTTAATGGCATGCGGTCACGCTGGTTGATCGGCGCTGACGGGCTGCACTCCACCGTGCGCGAAATCGCTGAGCTCGATCGGCCTGCTCGAGAATCAACCCGGGAGAGACGGCGATTCGGGTTGCGGCAGCACTTCGCCGTCGCGCCGTGGAGCGACCTCGTCGAAGTGACCTATCTGCCTGAGGCCGAGCTCTACATCACGCCGGTCGACGAGGGCACCGTCGGCGTGGCGGTGCTTGCCCCGCGGCCCCTCGACCTGGCCACGGCCATGGCGCAGGCTCCGCACTTGCGCGAGCGCCTCGACGGTGCCGACGAGGCGAGCACGCTGCGCGGGGCCGGTGCGCTGCGTCAGCGCACTCGAGCGCGAACGAGCGGCCGTGTTGCGTTGGTCGGTGATGCATCGGGGTACGTGGATGCTCTCACCGGTGAAGGCCTGCGCGTCGGGCTCGCGCAGGCTCAGGTGCTCGCCGAGTGCCTCGCGGCCGGGTCGCTCGAGGCCTATGAGCGCGCCTGGGCGAGGTCGACCCGCGACTTTCGCGTGATGACCGCCGGGCTGCTCGCCGCTGCTACCTCCCCTGCGCGCGGCCTCATCGTTCCCGCGGCCGTTGCCCTGCCGGGCATCTTCGGTTCGGTGGTCGAGCGCCTCGCGCGCTGAGCGCTCTACAGCCCGAGCAGGGCGCGCAACTCGTGCACGTCGTGGGCGATGGCTCGGGCGTGCGCCCATTCCGCCGGCTCGCCATAACCCCACGACACTGCGATCGTCGGAATACCGTGGGCAGCGGCACCTTCGACGTCATGCACGCGGTCACCGATCATGATGGGGCGCGAGAGGTCAGCATCCATCGCCCGAAGCCGGATGAGCGCCTCGGCGACGACGTCGGCCTTCGCGCTGCGCACCTCGTCGTCAGACGCACCGGTCACGATGTCGAAGTGGTGCGCGATCGTGAAGTGCTCGAGCATGAGCGTCGCCGGCACCTCGGGCTTCGACGTCGCGAGACTGAGCGGTATGCCTGCCGCCGCGATGTCGCGCACGAGCTCTCCCATTCCCGCGTAGAGAGTCGCGTCGTAGGCGCCGCGGTCGAGGTAGCGCTCGCGGTACACCTCGAGGGCGTGCTCGCGTTCGGGCAGCGTCATGCCGCCGAGGTCGCGGAACGAGTCGAGGATCGGTGGGCCGACATACCGCAGCAACTCTTCCTGATCGGGAACTGGCAGGCCGAGCCGGTCGAAGGTATACGCGAGCGTGTCGGTGATGCCGGGGGCCGAATCGGTGACCGTTCCGTCGAGGTCGAGCAGGATCGCCGTGTAGTGGGGCATGACATCGAGCCTAGGCGCGGGAGGTGCCGCGAGCCGTCGGCCGACGGTGTTCGCAATACGAACAGTGCCTGTGTACGCGGGCGGGAAAGCCCCCACGACGCTGCGAGTCGGCACTACGATGAGCAGGCTCTCACACTCCTGCCAGCAAAGGATGGTACTACGCGCGATGCGCCTCGCTTGACCGCCGCCGCGACTGCAACTGCCGTCGTAGCCCTCGTGCTCTCGACCGGGGTGAGCACCGCGACCGCCAGCCACTTCCGCGCCAGCGGGCCCGACTTCAGTGTGAGCGTCGACACCGCGACCTGGGCCGTTACGTCGGCGTGGGAGAGCAATAGCGCCGACGCTATCGTGGGGCTGGGCTCGACAACCGATGTGCTCAGCATTGGGTCGTACGCCGATGTACCGGGTTCAGGGACCCCGACCGGCGTCACGCTCGAGGTCGTCTCTGAAGAAGAGGAGGAGCTGCCGCTCTACGCGCAGGTCGTCGAGACATTCGAGGGCGACCTCTCGACCCTTGGCGACGGACTCTACGAGATCTACATCGAGAGCTGCTGCCGGGTGAACGACATTCAGAACAGCATCGCCGACGACTTCTCGCAGTGGGTGCGGTTCAGCAAGGTCGGCCCGGTGTACACGGTGGCGCCTCGACTGACCACGCCCACCATCTACTCGCCGCTCTACATCGACGGCACGACAACGACGATCTCCTACGCGGCCCTCGGGGCCACGACGTGGACGGCTATCGCCGACGAGGCGTATCCGTATTACGGCTCTGGTGCGCTTCCTTGCTCGAGCTTTGTCAGCGGCGTGCTCGAGATCGGGTCAGAGCACTGCACCGGCGGTGACGTCTACACCGACATCTACCTCACAGGCACGTTCTGGGCTTTCAAGACCACGATCGCCGACGCCGATGGGCGCGAGAGCGTTGCAGAGACGCTGTTCCGCGTCCAGAGCGTTCCCGAGCCCTACATCGACGACAATGAGTGGACCGGCGACGGCACGACCGCCCTGTTCTGGGCCTACGCGCCCGACACCCTCGTCGACTCGTGGGTCGTCGAGTGCACCAACGTCA
>JBBQKE010000325.1:0-2412 GCA_038326585.1 Actinomycetales bacterium
GCCCTGCGGCGGCACCGCGGCGACGACGGGGTGATCTCCGGGAATCACGCCGACCTTGGCCGCCCCACCGGGCGAGCCGATCTCGCTGAAGACCTCGACGTTGGCGGTGTAGTAGTCCGACCATTTGTCGGGCAAGTCGTCTTCATAGAAGATCGCCTCGACGGGGCACACCGGCTCGCACGCCCCGCAGTCGACGCACTCGTCGGGGTGGATGTAGAGCATCCGGTCGCCCTCATAGATGCAGTCGACGGGGCATTCGTCGATGCAGGCGCGGTCTTTGAGGTCAACGCACGGAAGAGCGATCACATAGGTCACGGCTGCGGTGCTTCCTCACTGCTCAACGAGACTGCTTTAACGAGGCGCAGAGTCGGCGTGCGACTCGACGTCGGGGTATGACTCCATCGTATCCGGTGACCGGCGGGGAGCCTGCTGGATGTGCGGCCACGCCAGCGCGAAGAAGACGATGGCCGTGACCCCACCGAGCCAGGCATAGCCGGCGACGTTGGCCGGAACGAGCACCGTACTGCCGCCCGCAGACGCGAGCGGGCCGACCACAGCCGCGAGCCCGATGGAGCCGGCCGCGGCCGGCGTGCGCACGCCGCCCCACGTGCGCAAGCCCACGATGTAGAGGCCCACCGTCGCCAGAGCAATCGCCACACCGACGGGCGGCAGCGATTGATGGGCGAACGTGCCCACGAGCCCCAGAACGGCTCCCCCGCCCAGGCACAGTGCGGTCACGCCCGCACGCCAGGGCAGCGGCATGCGCGCGAAGTCTGGCTCAGGCATCCAGTTGCAGCATCCAACCGTGCGGGTCGGCGCGCCGCCCGTACTGGATGTCGGTGAGTTCGGCCCGCAGCGACATCGTCAGCTCGCCCGCGGTCGCGTCAGCGCTGCCGATCTCGAAGTCTTTCGCCTTGAGCATGGCGATAGGGGTCACGACAGCCGCCGTGCCGCACGCGAATGCTTCAACGATGTCTCCGGATGCCGCACCCTCGCGCCACTCGTCGATGCTGACGCGGCGGCGCTCGACCGTGTGCCCGCGGTCTTCGGCGAGCTGCAGGATCGAGTCGCGCGTGATGCCCTCGAGAATCGAGTCGCTCAGCGGCGTGACGAGCGTGCCGTTCTTGTAGACGAGCACGACGTTCATGCCGCCGAGCTCTTCGAGCCAGCGACCTTCGACAGCGTCGAGGAAGAGCACTTGTGCACAGCCGTGCTCGGTCGCCTCTGCCTGCGCGATGAGCGACGACGCGTAGTTGCCGCCGGTCTTCGCGGCTCCCGTGCCGCCCTTGCCCGCGCGGGCATAGTCGGTCGACAGCCAGATCGACACAGGGGTCACGCCGCCGTGAAAGTAGGCGCCCGCGGGCGACGCGATGACGTAGTAGGCGACCTTGTGCGCGGGGCGCACGCCGAGGAACGCCTCCTTCGCGAACATGAAGGGTCGCAGGTAGAGGCTGGTCTCGGGCGCGCTCGGTACCCAGTCGCCGTCGGCGGCCACCAAGCGCTTCAGCGACTCGATGAAGTACTGCTCGGGCAGCTCGGGCAATGCGAGTCGCTTCGCTGAGCACTGCAGCCGTCGCGCGTTCGCGTCGGGCCGGAAAGACCAGATCGAACCGTCGGCGTGCCGATAGGCCTTGAGCCCCTCGAAGATCTCTTGCCCGTAGTGCAGCACGGCCGCCGCGGGATCGAGCTCGATCGGCCCGTAGGGCTGCACGCGCGGGCGGTGCCAGCCGCCCTTCTCGCTCCAGCAGATGTCGACCATGTGGTCGGTGAAATTCTTGCCGAAGCCGGGGTCGGCCAGAATCGCATCACGCTCGGCCGTCGACCGGGCGGCCTCGTTCGGTGTCACGGACCAGATCAGGTCGCGCGTGGCCATCGGGAGCAGGTTCGTCATCGTGGATCCTCGCAGGGTCGCCGGCGGCCTCGTGGCCCCGGTAGATCGTTGCTTTAGCGTACTCCGCGCTGTGACGAAGCAGGCGGGGTGATCGTGCGCGGTGGGCGCTTGACGAGATCGACGATGAGCCGGATGCTCGCCGCGCTCACCCCAAGCGCGCGACGATGGCGTCTCCGACCGCCGAGGTGCTGCGCGCCGTGCTCGGGCGTTCTGCCAGGTCGGCGAGCACCGCGGCGCGGATGCGCGCCGCGGCATCCGTCAGCGCCTGCTGCTCGAGAAGAATGGCGATCGAGAGAATGGCGGCCGTCGGGTCGGCCTTCTGCTGCCCCGCAATGTCGGGGGCCGAACCGTGCACGGGCTCAACCATGCTCGGAAACGCGCCATCGGGGTTCAGGTTGCCGGAGGCCGCGAGCCCGATGCCGCCGCCGATCGCCGCCGCGAGGTCGGTGAGAATGTCGCCGAAGAGGTTGTCGGTGACGATGACGTCGAAGCGTGCCGGGTCGGTGACCAAAAAGATCGTG
>JBBQKE010000326.1:0-2400 GCA_038326585.1 Actinomycetales bacterium
GCACCCGAATACCGTGCGCTATCGACTCAAGCGCATCAGCGAGGTGATCGGTTGGGATGCCACCGGAGCCCGCGAGGCCCTCATTCTGCAGTGCGCTCTCATCGTGGGATCCATCGCCGAACCGGAGCCACCCGTTCGTCGCTGACTGTAGGTCACCCACAAGGTCGTTGTACGTTTGTGAACGACATCCCCACGCCCGCCCCGCACCGCCCCTTGGGAGGATGAAACTCATGATCGTCATCGTGGCCCCCGGGCAGGGATCCCAGACCCCCGGTTTCTTGAAGCCGTGGATCACGGATCCGGCCCATCACGCCCGCCTCGAACAGTATTCAGAGGCCGCCGGCATCGACCTCGTCGAGCACGGCACGGTCTCTGACGCCGACACCATCCGCGACACCTCGATCGCGCAGCCGCTCATCGTGGCCGCGAGCTTGCTCAGCGCGGCAGCCTTGCTCGACGGTCGCCGAGATCGTGTCGGCGCCGTCGCGGGGCACTCTGTCGGCGAATTCGCCGCGGCGGCGATCGCAGGCGTCATGAGCGAGACAGACGCCTTGCGTCTCGTGCGGGAACGCGGTCTGGCCATGGCCGACGCGGCCGCAGCGGTGCCCACCGGCATGAGCGCGGTGATCGGTGGCGATGCGGATGCCCTCACCGAGCGCCTCGCCGAACTCGGCCTCGACGCGGCCAACCTGAACGGCGGCGGCCAGACCGTCGTGGCCGGCGAGCTCAACAATCTTGCCGCGCTGGCCGCGGAACCTGTCGCGGGCTCGCGGGTGATCCCTCTGCAGGTCGCGGGCGCGTTCCACACGAGCTACATGAGCCCGGCTGTCGACCGCTTGCGCGCCGCGGCGGGCAGTGTGTCTGCACTCGACCCGAGCATCCGGCTCTACACGAACCGCGACGGATCGGCCGTGGCGTCCGGTGCCGACTATGTCGACCTGCTGGTCGGCCAGGTCTCGTCGCCCGTGCGCTGGGATGCCTGCATGCAGTCGTTCACCGACGACGGCATCACGGGAATCATCGAGCTGCTGCCCGCCGGAGCACTCGTGGGTCTCGCGAAGCGGGCGCTCAAGGGCGTTCCGAGCGTGGCCATCAAGACCCCCGACGACCTCGCTGCGGCGATCGAGATGCTGGAGAACGCATGACCGAGCCCACCCTGCAGCAAACCGTCGGCGTGCCGTTCACCCGCATCTACTCGGTGGGTGCCGCCCGCGGCGACCTGACCGTCACGAACGACGACATCGCCGGACCGATCGACTCGAGCGACGAGTGGATTCGGCAGCGCACGGGCGTCATCACCCGCATGCGGGCGTCGAAGGGTGTCGACGCCGTCGATCTCGCAGAAATTGCATCGCTCGAAGCGATCGCGAAGGCGGGAATCAGGCCCGACCAGATCGGCGCCGTGATCGTGTCGACCATCAGCAACACCGTGCAGACGCCGTCGCTGGCGTCGCTGCTGACCGACCGTATCGGAGCAACTCCTGCGCCCGCGTATGACGTTTCTGCCGCGTGTGCCGGCTATACGTACGGCATCGCTCAGGCCGATGCCTTCGTGCGCGCCGGACTCGCGGAATATGTGTTGGTCGTCGGGGCCGAGAAGCTCAGCGACGTTGCCAAGCCCACTGACCGCACCATTTCTTTCTTGCTCGGCGACGGCGCCGGGGCCGCGATCATCGGGCCCAGCGATACTCCGGGTATAGCAGCGACGGTCTGGGGCTCAGACGGCTCGAAGTGGGATGCCGTCGGCATGGACCGACCACTCAGGGAAGCGTTCGACGACCCCGAGGGCGAGTTCCCGACACTTCGGCAAGAAGGCCAGACCGTGTTCCGATGGGCGGTCTGGGAGATGGCGAAAGTCGCGCAGCAGGCGCTCGATGCTGCCGGTGTGACCTCAGATCAACTCGCGGCGTTCATCCCCCACCAAGCGAACAAGCGCATCATCGACGAGTTTGCCAAGCAGTTGAAGCTGCCCGAGAGCGTCGTCGTCGCGCGCGACATCGCCACGACCGGAAACACCTCGGCCGCGTCGATCCCTCTCGCCACGCACCGACTGCTCGAGGAGCACCCCGAGTTGAGCGGAGGGCTCGCCCTTCAGATCGGCTTCGGAGCCGGCCTGGTCTTCGGAGCACAGGTGGTGCGCCTGCCCTAGCACTCGCCCACCCCCGCCTCGCCTTCCGCGAACGGCACCCGCGCCGCTCTAGGATTGTGCACGGTCATACGACACCCCAAGGAGAAAACACATGGCACTGTCCACCGAAGAAGTTCTCGCAGGTCTCGCCGAGCTCATCAACGACGAAACCGGCATCGCGACCGATTCGGTCGAGCTCGGCAAGTCGTTCACCGACGACCTGGACATCGACTCCATCTCGATGATGACCATTGTCGTGAACGCGGAAGAGA
>JBBQKE010000327.1:0-2392 GCA_038326585.1 Actinomycetales bacterium
CCGACGAGATCACCTTCCTCGACGTGAAGGCGACGGTCGACAATCGCGACACGATGTTCGACCTGGTGCAGGCCACCGCCGAGCAGGTCTTCATTCCGCTGACCGTCGGGGGAGGGGTGCGCACGGTCGACGATGTGGCGAAACTGCTCGGGCACGGCGCCGACAAGATCGGTGTCAACAGTGCGGCGATCCGGCGACCTGAGCTCGTCGGTGAGATCGCCGATCGATTTGGCGCACAGGTGTGCGTCCTGTCGCTCGATGTGACGCGCGACGCGGTCGCGAACAGCGGATTCGTCGTGACGACGCACGGCGGGCGCGAACGCACTGCGATCGATGCGATCGAGTGGGCGCGCGAGGCTATCGAGCGTGGGGCGGGCGAACTGCTCGTGAACTCGATCGACGCTGACGGCACGAAGAACGGATTCGATCTCGAGCTCATTAGCGCGATCGACGCGATCTCGACCGTGCCCGTCATCGCCTCGGGAGGGGCGGGATCACTCGAGCACTTCGCGCCCGCCGTCGCGGCCGGTGCGGATGCTTTGCTCGCCGCGAGTGTGTTCCACAACGCCGAGTTGACGGTCGGCGATGTCAAGGGTGCCCTGCGCGCCGAGAGGATGACCGTGCGATGACCTCTGACGACCTTTCCCTCGAGACCACGTCAGCCGTGATCGACCGTGCTCGCTTCGATGCGGCCGGCCTGCTGCCCGCCATCATTCAGCAGCACGATTCGCGGGAGGTCCTGATGATGGGTTGGATGAATGCCGAAGCGCTGCGCCGCACCCTGACCGAGGGCCGCGTGACCTTCTGGAGCCGCTCGCGCCAGGAGTACTGGCGCAAGGGCGATACCAGTGGCCACGCGCAGCATGTGCGCGGCGCCGCTCTCGACTGCGACGGTGACACTGTGCTCGTGCAGGTCGAGCAGGTCGGCGTGGCCTGCCACACCGGGGCGCGCTCGTGTTTCGACGTCGATCCGCTCGACCCCGTGATTCCCGCTCCAACGAGCGGAGATTCCGCATGACCGAGACCACGCGTATCGAGTTCGAGCAGCTCGTGCGCACCGCGCGGGTGGTTCCGGTCATCCGCACCCTGTTCGCCGATGCTCTCACCCCGGTCGGCCTCTATCGCGCGCTCGCGGAGGGCCGCACGGGCACCTTCCTGCTCGAGTCGGCCGAGCAAGGTGGCATCTGGTCGCGGTACTCGTTCGTGGGCGTCCGGTCGTTCGGCGTGCTCACCGAGGCCGAGGGACGCGCCGTCTGGCTGCCCGGCACGCTCGAGAGCGAGCGCGCGTTCGGCGGCTCGATCCCCGAGTCGTCCCTGGCTGCGCTCGACCGGCTGCACGCTCGCTGGGCTTCTCGAGAAAACCCCGAGAACCCGCCGCTCACGGGAGGTCTCGTGGGGTTCATCGGCTGGGACGCCGTGCGGCAGGTCGAGCACCTGCCCGACGCGCCACCCAGCGACTTCGCCTGCCCTGAACTCGCCATGGCGTTCGTGAGCGAGCTCATCGTGATGGATCACCGTCAGGGCACGGTGTCACTCATTGCGAGCGCCCTCGCCGACGGCGTCGACGACACCGAGTCGATGTGGGCGGATGCTCAGCAGAGGCTCAACGCGCTTGAAGAAGCACTGGCGCACCCCGCCGAGCCCGACGTTGCCCGCATCGACCTGAGCGCGGTTCCCGATCCGCACCATCGGTCGACCCCCGCCGAGTTTCTCGCTGCCGTCGACCGATCGAAAGGCTTCATCCGCGACGGTGACGTTTTTCAGGTGGTCATCGGGCAACGGTTCGATCACGCCCTCACGGCGAGCCCGCTCGATGTCTATCGAGTACTGCGCGCCTTGAACCCCTCGCCCTACATGTACGCCCTTTCTCTCGAGACCGTCGAGGGAGCACCGTACGCGATCGTGGGTTCATCGCCTGAAGCGCTCGTCAAGGTCACTGACGGTCGTGTCTACACTCACCCGATCGCCGGTTCACGACCGCGTGGCGACTCTCCCGAGCGCGATGGCGAGCTCGCCGAAGAGCTGCTCGCCGATCGCAAGGAGCAGGCTGAGCACCTGATGCTCGTCGACCTCGGGCGCAACGACATCTCGAAGGTCTGCAGTGCAGGCTCGGTCGAGGTCACCGAGTTCATGCAGGTCGAGCGGTTCAGCCACATCATGCACCTCGTGTCGAGCGTCGAAGGCGATCTGCGCGACAAGGTCTCGCCGATCGACGTCTTCCGGGCGACGTTTCCCGCGGGAACCCTCAGTGGCGCGCCGAAGCCGCGGGCCCTCCAGATCATCGATGAGCTCGAGCCGGCCCGCCGCGGCGTCTATGGCGGCGTCGTGGGCTATTTCGCGTTCTCGGGCGATCTTGATCTCGCGATCGCGATTCGCACGGCCTTTCTCTCCG
>JBBQKE010000328.1:0-2390 GCA_038326585.1 Actinomycetales bacterium
AGAGCGCTCACAGCGAGTTCTACTTCGTCGAGGCACTGGGCCCCGATCTGCGCGAGGTCGACTTCTTGCGCGCCTTGCGCGACTTCTCGCGGCGACAGCGCCGCTACGGCCAGTAAGGGGGCACCGTGACCGCTATCGTGACTTTCACCGCCGGGTTCTCAGAAGACCCGGGCTATCTCGACTTTGCGCGACTCGCACCCATCGGCGAGCCAGCGGTCGCCGAGTCGCGAGCGATGGGCGAGGTGATGTCGCGCGCCCGATTCGGTTCACTCTCGACGCTCGACGATCAGGATGCGCGGGTTCGCGATGCGGTCGCCTCGCTCGTGCGCGTGCGCCCCGACCAGGTCGCCTTTCAACCGAGCACGAGTCAGGCGCTCATGCACGTGATGTTCGGCCTGACCGGAGGAGTCGCAGCTTCTGCAACTGAGTTTCCCGCCGTCGGCTACGCCATGGCCCGCGCGGTCGAGGCACTCGGCGTGCTCGTTCCGCACACCATCACCCCCGAGCACGAAAGAGTGACACCGGGGGTCGTGCGCGATCAGCTCGCGTCGTCGGTCGTCGCCGTCGTCGTGAGCCTCGTCGATTACCGCACGGGCCACCTCGTCGATCTCGAAGGAATCCGGCAGGTCATCGGCGATCGCCTCCTCGTCGTCGACGCCATTCAAGGCGCCGGAATCGTGGACGCTCCGTGGGAGGTCGCCGACGTCATCGCTTCGGGCGGCCAGAAGTGGCTGCGCGCTGGTCAGGGCACCGGGTTTCTCACGCTGAGCGATCGAGCCTTGGAGCAACTCACGCCCGTCTGGTCGGGCTGGACCGCCCACACTGGTGAGGGGTACGTGCACGAAGTGCTGCCGCCCGCCGCCGATGCGAGCGCGTTCTGCGTGGGCTACGCCGACGCCGGCGCGCAGGCGCGACTGGCCGGTGCGATCGACGCCGTGCTTGCTGCGGGCGTGCCCGCCATTCGTGCGGTCGTCGAAGAACGCACCGCTCGCATTCTGCAGATTGCCGACGAGGCAGCGATCGAGGTCGTCTCACCGCGCGGGGACGCCGAGCGTGCGGGCATCGTCACGCTGGCTCCGCATCCCGAATCGGTCAGCGCATTGGCGGCAGCGTTGCACAACCACGGAGTATCGGCGACGGTGCGCGACGGCCGGGTGCGCCTCTCGGCCCATGTGTCGACGACAGACGAGACGCTCGACTTGCTGAGCGGCGCATTCGCCGAGTTCCAACCGCTCGCGCGCGGCTGAGCTGTCGAACGTTACGGGTGCATGGCCGCCCGCGTGTCGCGCGAGCCTTCGTGCTCGCGCGGCCTAGCGTCGGTCACATCAGGCATCGCGCCTGGTCGGGACGGCCGGAATGAGCGTCTTCGCGATTGTCGGCCGAACCGCACACAACAGGTCCGGGGTCGCCCGCGTCCCCGGGGATGGAGCACCGGTGGCTGCTGCAAAAACCTCCCTTCAGAACCCGTCGACGTCGACCGGCCGGAAGGAGGTGGGACAGCGGACCTATGTGCTCGATACTTCGGTGCTGCTGAGTGATCCGAAAGCTCTGTTCCGGTTCGCGGAACACGCGGTGGTGCTGCCCGTTGTCGTGATCACCGAGCTCGAAGCCAAGCGAAACGACCCCGAGATCGGCTACTTCGCGCGCCAGGCGCTGCGAAACCTCGACGAGTTGCGGGTGCAGCACGAGCGCCTCGACTTTCCGATCGCGGTCGGCGAGGCAGGTGGGTCACTGCGCGTCGAGTTGAACCACTCGAGCCAGTCGGTGCTGCCGAGCGGTCTGCAGCTGGGCGACAACGACTCGCGCATTCTCGCCGTCGCGATGAACCTCGCCAACGATGGCCTCGACGTCACGGTGGTATCGAAAGACCTGCCCCTGCGAGTCAAGGCTTCGTCAATCGGCCTCGCAGCCGAGGAGTACCGTGCCGAGCTCGCCGTCGACAGCGGTTGGACCGGCATGGCCGAGGTCTCGCTCTCGAGCGACCAGATGTCTCAGCTCTACGACCGTGAGGTGCTGGCGACCAAGGAGGTCGACGCACTGCCGATCAACACGTCACTCGTGATTCAGAGCGATAGAGGCTCGGCGCTCGGCCGCGTGGCCGCTGCTGGTGAGATCTCGCTCGTGCGCGGCGACCGCGACGTCTTCGGCCTGCACGGCCGCTCAGCTGAGCAGCGTCTCGCCATCGATCTGCTGATGGACCCGCAGGTGGGCATCGTTTCGCTCGGTGGCCGCGCGGGCACGGGCAAGTCGGCACTCGCGCTCTGCGCGGGGCTCGAGGCCGTGCTCGAACGGCAGCAGCAGCGCAAGATCATGGTTTTTCGACCGTTGTATGCGGTCGGTGGGCAAGAGCTGGGCTACCTGCCGGGCGATGCGAGCGAGAAGATGAACCC
>JBBQKE010000329.1:0-2375 GCA_038326585.1 Actinomycetales bacterium
ACCAAACAAGAGCGCCATCAGGCCGCCGAAGGTGACGAGCTCGGCGTGGGCAAAGTTGCTGAGCCCTGTGGTGCCGAAGACGAGCGACAGCCCGATTGCGGCGAGCGCCAACAACAGGCCGAAGTTCAAGCCGTTGAAGAGCCGCTCGATCACCTGGTCGAAGAGGCTCGTCGTGTTGCGCTCACCCTGACCGATGAAGAAGTTAAGAACCGTGCTGCCCGACTGGCCTATCGAGACATCGCGGCTGTTGGGCGTTTCGTCGCCCTCCTGTGTTGTTTTCACGACAGCGATGCCCTCGGGCAGGGTCTCTTCATCGAGCGTGACGGTGTAATCGCCTCGTTCCGGCACCCCGACGGCCCAGCGGCCGTCGTCTCCGCTCTCAACCTCGACGCTGAATCCGTTGCCATCGATGACCAGGCTCACGCCGCCGAGCGGTTCATCGGCGAGTTCGACAAGGCCGCTGATCTTGAAGTCGTATTCGTCGAGCCCAACCTCGTCAGCGGCCGCGGGCGCGGCTACTGACAGGGTGAGTGCGGCGACGAGACAGGCAAAGATCACCGCGGCGAATCGCCGGGGTGCTCGCCGGGTGAGTGGTCTGCTAGCAGCGTGTGCCACGAAACCTCCAGGTCGGTTCGGGTCGAGGTGATGGGGCCTCGCGGGCCAGCAGGCCCGGTTCGTCCACGGTGACGATACGGATCGATTGTTGCCGAGTTGTTTCCGGCGACGACCGGTGCCGCGTAGCCATTATTGCGAGGGAATACGATTCGACCTAACTCGGTAGAATCAAGTACCGGTTTTCAGCGTGGCATCCCGGTTTCTGAGCACGACCCTTCGCGCGTGCTGTCGCAGCGCCCCTGACGCAGAGGAACTCATGGACCAGCCCGACCCCTTCGGCTTTATCGGTCTCACCTACGACGACGTGATGCTGCTGCCCGCGCATACTGACGTCATCCCCAGCGAAGCAGACACGACGTCGCAGCTGACGCGACGCATCCGGGTGCACGCTCCGCTCATCTCAGCGGCGATGGACACGGTCACCGAGGCCCGCATGGCGATCGCCATGGCGCGGCAGGGCGGGCTCGGAATCTTGCACCGCAACCTGTCGATCGACGAGCAGGCGCAGCAGGTCGACAAGGTCAAGCGCTCGGAATCGGGCATGATCACGAATCCCGTGACGACGACGCCCGAGGCGACCGTCGCCGAGGTGGATGCTCTCTGCGGCCAGTTCCGCGTGTCGGGTCTGCCCGTGGTCGAGGGCGATGGCCGTCTCGTCGGCATCATCACGAACCGTGACATGCGCTTCGTCTCACGCTTCGAGGCCGACACCACCCTCGTTCGCGACGTCATGACCAAAGCTCCGCTCATCACCGGGCCGGTCGGCATCAGTCAAGACGAGGTGCTCGCGATCTTCGCGCAGCACAAGATCGAGAAGCTGCCTCTGGTCGACGAGTCCGGCCGCCTGCACGGCCTCATCACGGTTAAGGACTTCGACAAGAGCGAGCAGTACCCCAATGCCACGAAAGACGACGAGGGGCGTCTGCGTGTCGGCGCTGCGGTCGGGTTCTTCGGCGACGCGTGGGAGCGCGCCGGTCAGCTGCGCGACGCAGGCCTCGACGTGCTCGTGGTTGACACCGCCAATGGCGACAGCCGCGGTGTGCTCGACATCATCGCTCGGCTGAAAGCCGACCCGGCTTTCGCGCACATCGACGTCATCGGCGGCAACGTCGCGACCCAGACGGGAGCCCAGGCGCTCATCGACGCCGGCGCCGACGCCGTCAAGGTCGGAGTCGGCCCTGGCTCGATTTGCACGACCCGCGTCGTCGCGGGCGTTGGCGTGCCGCAGATCACGGCGGTCTACGAGGCCTCGCGCGCGGCTCGACCGGCCGGGGTGCCGGTCATCGCCGACGGCGGGTTGCAGTACTCGGGCGACATCGCCAAGGCCCTCGTCGCCGGCGCGGACACCGTGATGCTCGGCTCGTTGCTCGCGGGCACCGACGAGAGCCCCGGAGACCTCATCTTTGTGAACGGAAAGCAGTTCAAGTCGTACCGCGGCATGGGCTCGCTCGGTGCCCTGCAGACCCGCGGCAAGAAGACCTCTTACTCGCGCGACCGCTACTTTCAGGCCGATGTGCCGAGCGACGAACAGCTCATCGCAGAAGGCATCGAGGGTCAGGTGCCCTACCGGGGCCCGGTCTCGTCCGTCGTGTATCAGCTGCTCGGCGGCCTTCGGCAATCGATGTTCTACACCGGTGGCCGCACGATCGACGAGCTCAAGAGCCGCGGCAAGTTCGTGCGCATCACGGCGGCAGGGCTCAAAGAGTCGCACCCCCACGACATCCAGATGGTCGTCGAAGCTCCCAACTACCGCCGGTAGG
>JBBQKE010000330.1:0-2361 GCA_038326585.1 Actinomycetales bacterium
CCCGTTGACCGAGCTATCACCCGTCACCATGCCGACGTTGTCGGCCCCGAAGATCTCGACGAGCTGGAAGAACTTCTCGCTCACGAGCGCTTTGATCGGCGCCGTGTAGTAGGTGCGCTGCCCCTGAGCGAGGGCGATCGCGTGGGCGGCGACGGCGACGAGGCTCTTGCCCGAGCCGGTCGGAGTGGCGAGCACGACGTGCGCGCCGGCGACGAGCTCGAAGATGGCCTCTTCTTGCGCCGGATACAGGTTGAGCCCCTGCCCGACCGCCCAGTTCTCGATCGCGTCGAACGCGGCGCCGGCCTCGTAGGGGCGGGGCATCGACTCAAGCAGGCTCACCCCTCGAGTCTGCCCCACCTCGCGGTCTCCACAATTCAGGAGTTGTGCGCTGCACTCCGCCCCGCGGGCGTGTCTCCACAATTCAGGAGTCGGCACCTTCCGACGGTGGTTCGGGATGCTCGCACGGCGTGTCGACCGGGCGCGAGCATCCCGATCTCCTGAATTGTGGAGACGCGAGCGTCAGGCGGGGGCGGAAGCGCCGCGGGTCAGCTGCCGGGGCTCGGCACGAGGAAGAACGGCAAGACCCCAGGGTTGTGCGCGTGCACGATCGCGAGGAACACCACGAGGTCGAACAGCAGGTGCACGATGATGACGTAGGTGAGCGACTTGGTGCGGTGGAAGATCCAGCCCTGCAGCATCGCGAACGGGATCGTCATGAGCGGGCCCCACTCGGTGTAGCCGAGCTCCCACAAGAAGCTGACGAAGATGATCGACTGCAGAATGTTGGCTGTCAGCACCGGAAAGTGGCGCAGCAGCAGCACGTAACAGGTGCAGATGAAAAAGAGTTCATCCCAGATGCCGACGGCGTTGACCCCGACGAAGAGGCGCGCCACTTCAGAGAACTCCGACACCGCGGGCCAGTTCTGGTAAGCGCCCGAGGTGATGAAGTAGAACGGCAGGATCAGCCAGCCGAGGAACGGCACGGCAAAGAGGTACGACTTCTCCCAGCGCCGCCACTTTTGACCACTGCGCCACGGAAAACGGATGACCTTTCGCTTGAACACGAATCGATCGAGCACGAACGGCACCGCGACAGCGAGACTCAGCACGAAGCCGAGCAAAAAGAAGTTTGGCCACGAGATGTCGGCCTTGACGCTCACCGTGCTCACCACTATGAGGCCCGCGGCGATAATGCCGAGATCGCGCATGAGCTCGCGATCGACGAAGTACGCCGCGATGAGGCCGATGACCAACCAGGGGTACCCCACGAGGCGGTCTTCGAATCCGAAGAGAGGAATCGCACTCGTCGCGACGATAGCCGCGGGCAGCAGCTTCCAGCTCAACGATCGTCGGTCGTCTGTCACGGGCGCGGCGTCGGCGGCAGGCATGATGCGATTCTGTCAGGTCTCGGCCACCCTGCCGCATAGCAGCGCGAAGTCAACCCCTATGCACACACGAACCGATGGGTCTTCACTCAGTACTATGACCTCACTGACGAACGACGCCGATCGCCTTTCTGCTCGCCAACCCACCCGTGCCGATGACCTGGATGAGAAAATCTTTGCTCACTGGGACTCGGCGGTGCACCGCAACCTCGGCGACACCGTGCCGATGCAGATCATCTCCTGAGAGCACCAGCACGACGATCTAGAGGCGTGCCACGACCTCGTCGATGACGGCGGGCACAGCGAGCACGCGGAAGTGCCCGATGTGGGGCAGCACCACGTTCTCGGCGCCGGTCAGCACCGAGCTGCCCGCGGGCACGTACTGATCGAACTCGCTCGAGAGCGAGGTGATGCGGGTGTTGACGTCGAGCGCTTCGCCGAGTTCGACGATGACCGGGCGCGTCGGCGAGAATTCGCGCCACGGACCCAGGCCGAAGCGCGCGAGCGGGCTGCCGAGGTAGGGCGTGTTGATCGAGATCATGCGGTCGAAGCGGCCCGGGCCGCCGCGCGAAGGGTCGTCGCCGACGAGCAGCAGTTTGCCGATGAGTCCGCCTTTGCTGTGGGCGACGATGCGCACACCGCGCAGGTCGCGGTGCTCGACGTAGGCGGCGAGCAGCGCGGCCATCTCGGGGATGGGATGCCGGTTGAAACCGAGCTCGGGCACGCTGTGCACGGGGTGCCCGAGCGATGCGAGCCGGTCGCGCAGGGGCTTCAGATAGTGCCAGGTCTCGAAGACACCGGGAATAAGCAGAACGGGAGGCGGAGCATCCGCCCCCGCATCGATCGGAACCGGCGGACGCGACCCGTAGCGGTAGAACCGCAGCCGTGAGCGAAGCACATAGACGTAGTCAGCCACGATGCCAGCTGAGCGTTTCATCGCGGCGAACCATAGCCTGGGCGCATCGCGGTGGCAACC
>JBBQKE010000331.1:0-2349 GCA_038326585.1 Actinomycetales bacterium
CACGGCGCCCAGCCGAGACCGAAGACGACGCCGAGTAGCGGCGCCCCTGCGAGACCCGTGGTCGTCGCGATGCGCGGCGACAGCGTTCGCTGCAAGAAGCTCACTTGCCCGATGAAGACAAATCCCATGACGATCACGATGACGCCCGCGATGCGCGTGATGAGGTCGAGCCAGGGCAGCAGCAGCAGACCGGCTGTGGCGAAGACGATCGAAAAGCCAACGAAGACGGCGGTGAAGCCGAGCACGAAGAGGGCGACACCGAGCAGCAGTCTTCGGCGACCCTGTTCGAGTTCTTCCGCCCGAGTGAAGCCGCCGATGTAGGCGAGGTAGCCCGGCACGAGCGGCAGCACGCAGGGCGACGCGAACGCGAGAAACCCCGCCGCCAGCGCGATGGGCACAGCGAGCAACAGGTTGCCGCTCAGCACGATCTCGCCGATCGGGTTGACGGCGCCCGCGAGCGTGATCACGGGGCTTCGGCGAGCACGTCGGTGATCATCGAGCGCAGCACGCTCGGTTCGGTCAGCAGACCCGAGATGCGCGCGGCGACCCGCCCCTGCTGGTCGAGCACGAGGGTCGTGGGCACCGCATTCGGCGCCACCTGCCCCGCGAACGCGAGCCGCACCGAACCGTCGTTGACGTCGAGAATCGACGGGTAGGTCACCCCGAACTCGTTCGCGAACGAGAGCGCGGTCGGTGCCTGGTCATAGATGTTCACGCCGAGAAAGCTGACGCCGTCGGGCTCGAACCGCTGCGCGAGCGTCTCAAGGTCGGCGGCTTCGAGGCGGCACGGAGGGCATCCGGCGTACCAGAAATTGACCACGAGAACGTCGCCCCGATAGTCGTCGCTCGAGACCGTCTCACCGCTCTCGACGGCTCCTGAGAACTCGACGGGCTCGCGGCGATCGGCCGCGGCGATCACCGTGTAGGCGCCATCGCCCGAGATGTAACCCTGACCGGTGCCCTCGCGGTACTGCTCGGCAAGAGGGTCGCTCGAGGTGCAGCCGGCAAGCACTATGACGGCGGCGGCAAGGGCGACGGCGCTCGCGCGGCGCCGGGCGGTTCGGTGGTTCACACTGCTCCCAGGTCGGTCGACTCTGCGATCAAGTCTGCACTCGGCTCCTGATAGTCGGTCTCAGTGAATCGGCCGTCGACCCACGTGAAACTCGTGACGCTCGAGAGCGAGCAGCGGCGCTTGCGCGGGTCGTGGTGCAGCGGCTCGCCAGCAAGAGCGCGATGCGCCATCCAGATCGGCAACTGGTGGCTGACCATGACCACCTCACCGGCGTCGACCGACTCGCGGGCCTCGTGCATGGCAGCGAGCATCCTGGCTGCGATGTCGGCGAAGGGCTCGCCCCAGCTCGGAAGCCGCGGGTTGCGCAGCAGGTGCCAGTTGCGGGGGTCAGAGAGGGTGCGCCCGTTCATGCGCTTGCCCTCGAAGCTGTTGGTGGGCTCGATAATGCGCGGTTCGGTGTGCACATCGAGGCCGAAGCCGTCGGCCCACGGCGCCGCCGATTCTTGAGCGCGCTGCAACGGGCTGGCAAAGAGCGTGGTGACCGGATGCCCCGCCAACAACGTCACAGAGGCAGCGGCCATGCGGTGCCCGAGGTCGCTGAGCCCGAAGTTCGGCAGTCGCCCGTAGAGCACGCGATCGGGGTTGTGCACCTCGCCGTGCCGCACGAGATGAACGAGGTCGGCGGGCATGCCGCCATTCTATTGACCGCTGGCTTTGCGCCGGCCGAGCGGCGGCTGACAGCGCCGCCGGTAGACTCGACCCTCGTGACTCGCTCTGTGGTATCTCAGCTCTCCGCTCTGCCCGACGGCCCCGTGACGGTGGCCGGATGGGTCGAGACCGTGCGCGACCAGAAGAAGGTGCAGTTCGTCATTCTGCGCGACGAGTCGGGCGCCGTGCAGCTGGTCAACCCTGCGACAAGAGATCTTGAGGATGGCGCCTCGGCCGACGAGCTCGCCGCCGCCGCGCTCACCGAGACCATCGGCGGCCTCGCGCACGGCACGATGGTGCGGGTCACGGGCGAGCTCAAGCACGACGAGCGCGTGAAGCTGGGCGGCATCGAGGTCAAGATCCACTCGCTCGAGGTCGTGAGCGAAGCCCTCGCCGAGACGCCGATCGCCGACGATTCGAGCCTCGACAAGCGGCTCGACTGGCGTTTTCTCGACCTACGCCGGCCCGAGGCCGCACTGATCTTCAAGATTCAGACGACCTTCGAGCACGCGCTGCGCACGTGGTGGGTCGAGCGCGACTTCATCGAGCTGCACACCCCGAAGCTCATGGCGAGCGCCTCCGAGAGCCGCGCCGAGCTCTTCGAGATGGAGTACTTCGAGACGAAGGCC
>JBBQKE010000332.1:0-2339 GCA_038326585.1 Actinomycetales bacterium
TTCGGATCGGGCCACGCACCCTTGGCCGGGAACGTGAAGTCGGCGAGCCGCATCGGCCTGCCGTCGGCGCGCGGCGTGTACTGCGCATCGCGCCAAATGTGGAAGGTGCTCTCGTCGCTCCACGCCTCGATCACGATGCTGCCCACCGGGATGTCGTGCTCGCGGTGCAGCTCGGCCTGCCGCATGACCTCGGCCTGGGTGTTCCATTCGTTGCCGCTTGCCCACAGCCGTAGCACCCAGTCGGGTAGCTGTTCGGGGCGGCCGACCTCGGCGAGAAACGCGTCGAGCACCTCGTGCGGAGTGCCTTCATACGCTGCGATCTCGATCACCGGCGAAATCTTCGAGGCGACGGATGCTGCGCTCACGCTCGCGGAGTGCACCTCGACCTCGACGGCCAGCCGGCCGGAGTCGCTCGCCCCGACGTCGAACCAGACACGGCGACTCGTGCGCACGTGGAAGCCCCAGCCGCGCCCGCCCACGACGTGCGCGAACGGCATCGGGAGGTAGGTCTTGCGCTCGGCGCCCTGCGACGTGTACTGCTCGAAGACCACAGAGTCGAGAGAACTGCCGCGGTGGTCGAGAGCGTCGAACCGCTCGCCGAATCCACTCACGCGCTCATCGGGCGCGAGCGCGAGCGCGAAGCGGGCACGCAGCAGCCGCTCACCGTCGTCGAGCACCTCGACGCTGCCGGGCACGAGGCCGGCAGCAGCATCCGCCGCCACCGTGTCGTCGGGTGCTGGGCGCCAGGCCGCCACGCGCACGTCGAACCATCGGGTGCTCTGCGAATGGGGAGCGCTCGCGGGCCCACCGACGAACCGGTAGCGGTACGCGCGATGAGGGGCCAGATCACTCAACGTGATCGAGAACCCGCTCGCCGTGCGAGCCAGTCGGGCTTGCGCGCTCGCGAGGTGCCCCCCGTCGATGGTCTGCCCCCGCGATTGGCGCGCGGCACGCTTGAGCGCATGTTCGGCGACGATACCGCCGTCATCCCACTGCAACACCACAGCGTCGACCTCGGCCGATACCCGCACCCCGATCGTCAGCGGCTCGCCGGCGATCGGGTCGACGGGGTCGCGCTGCTCGGTGTCGACGGAGTACGGGTGGCCCGACCCGAAGGGTGCATGCCGGATCACGCGGGCACCTCCGTAGGTTGCAACACGTCGAGCTCGACGGCAAGGCGGACGAACATGGCGTGGCTCCACAGAAGGGGGGTGGCGACCGGGCCCCACCGTTCAATCCACTCATCGCGACGGCTCGGAGCGAGCAAGTGGTCAGGCACCTGTTCGGGTAAGAACCCGTCACTGGTCTCGGCCGCCGCTGCCCAGCGCAACAGCCGCAGTGCTGCCTCCCTGTCGCCTGCACGGGCGTGAGCGAGGCCGAGGAAGCAACTCAGCAGAGGCCACTGACCACCTCCGAAGAACGTGTCGAGCACGTAGCGATGCACTCCTCCGTCGACACTGAGGTCGTTGTCGACCGCGCGGATGCTCGCGAGGCCGAGCGAGCTCGTTGCCTCGACGACGCCGAGCGGTGCGATCACAGCGGCGAGCGACCCGTCGACCGCGGTCGAGCCGAGCCACTTGCTCAAGTGGCCCTCGTGCGTGCCGCGCTCGGCGATCATGGCGCGCGCCGCTGATGCTGCGGCGCGTGCCCCCGCCGCGGCTGCCGACGTCAGCACGTCGGATCGCGCGGCGGATTCGAGCCCTGCGATGACGCAGCCCAGGGTGGAGACGTGCGTCTCGGAAGCGTTCTCCTCCCACCAGTCGTAGCAGGGCCGAGACCAGGTGGCGAGCAGGTAATCGACGCTCAAGGCGATGCCGTCGGCCCAACGATCGAGGGCCAGTCCGTGTCGTTCAGCGTGGGCGATGCAGGCCCAGACCCAGGTGCCGTAGCCGTCGGTCTGGAAGTCCCACCAGTCGTCGTCGCCCTCGTGCCCGTCAAAAGTGAAGCGTGTAGCAAGCATGCGATCGTCGGGAAGCGGGGTGCCGGCGGCTTCAGCCGCGACGATCTCAGCGACGAGGTCGCGGCGTTGCTCGAGCATCCGACTGCACCAGTCGAAGAATTGTGAGGCGGAGTCGATGGCGCCCGCCGCCGACATGCCGTCGGCGATAAAGGCGCCATCGCGAAACCAGCTGTAGCCCTCGTAGGCAGAGAAGGTGGGGCTCGCCGGATAAGCACCGCCCTCGTGCTGCAGGCTCTCGATGAGGGCCACGCTGCGTGCTGCGAGGTCGGCGAGCTGATCGAGATCGCTCGGGGTCATGATGGTCATGCGCGTGAGCCCTCCAGGGCGTGGCCGGGGAGGGGTTCCGGCGACCTGAGCCGCCGGAACCCCGCCTGAGGAT
>JBBQKE010000333.1:0-2326 GCA_038326585.1 Actinomycetales bacterium
GTAGGGCAGCGTCGGGTCGCAGCGCACGCCGTAGTAGTTCTGCACGCGACGCTCGGTCGGAAGGCCGTTGTCGTCCCAGCCCATCGGGTAGAACAGGTTCATGCCGCGCATACGCTGAAAGCGCGCGGCGAGGTCCATGTGGGTGTAGCTGAAGACGTGCCCGATGTGCAGCGAGCCCGAGGCGGTCGGCGGGGGAGTGTCGATCGCGTAGACCGAATCGGGCCCGGCGAGAAGGGCCGCCTCACGATCGAAGCGATACGTACCCTGGCTCTCCCACACGGGGCCCCACTTGTGCTCGAGGCCTTCGAGGGCGGGCTTGTCGGGCAGGCTGGCGTGGCTCATCGCAGGTCTCGCTTCGCTATAGACGGCACCGTGTCAGAAGGAAAGGTGCCTGAGTGTGGGGTGTGCGTTCATCGTACCGGCCCACCATCGGCGTAGCGTCAGTGCCATGTCATCTGATGCTGCTGCCTCACCGGCCCGAACCACTCCACCCGCCGATTACAGCGACCTGCGCGCGGTCTTCGTCAACTGCACGCTCAAGCGCAGCCCTGAGCTCAGTCACACCGAGGGGCTCATGCAGCGCAGCATCGCGCTCATGGCCCAGCAGGGTGTCTCTGTCGACCTCATCCGATTGGTCGACCACGAGGTCGCTCCCGGGGTGTATCCCGACATGCGCGAGCAGGGGTGGGAGCGCGATGCATGGCCGGAGCTGTGGCCACGAGTGGCCACAGCAGACATCCTCGTCGTCGGCACCCCCATCTGGCTCGGCGAGGTGTCTTCGCAGCTGCGTCTGCTCATTGAGCGGTTGTACGCGCACAGCGGTGACACCAACGATCGCGGCCAGTACGTGTATTACGGCAAGGTCGGCGGTGCGATCATCACGGGTAACGAAGACGGCGTGAAGCACTGCGCGATGTCGACTCTGTACAGCCTGCAGCACATCGGTTTCACCATTCCACCCGCCGCAGATGCCGGCTGGATCGGTGACGTCGGGCCCGGCCCGAGCTACCTGGATGACGATTCGGGCGGCCCCGAGAACGACTTCACGAACCGCAACACGGCTTTTATGACCTGGAATCTGCTGCATCAGGCCCGGGCGCTCAAAGATGCTGGAGGCGTACCTGCCTTCGGAAACGTGCGCAGCGAGTGGAACAACGGCGAGCGCTGGGGCTACGACGCCAACCCCGAGTACCGCTGACCCTTAGTCTTCACCGGCGGGCTCCGCGAGCGGGTCCCGCCCGAGACGCCCGATCGCGAGCCCGCCCGCGACACCCAGCGCAACCATGATGATCGCCTCGCCCTCGGGGCTGAGGCCCGCGGCGAGCGTGGGACCGTCGAAGGCGACGAGTGCCAGCAACATGAGTGCGCCGAGTGCCGAAGCGCTGACACCTCCGGCGAGTGCAGCGATCGTGGTCGTTCTGTCGACGCGTCGTTTTCGGCGCAGTCTGACGACCACGATGGGCGCGAGTGTGATCACGAGGGGCGCGAAGTGGTAGTTGGTATTCAGGTTGGCGAAGCCCAACAACACCCACAGGGCGGTGATAGCCAGAGCGATGAGCACCCCCGCGAAGAGGTCGGCGGCGGGAGCACTGTTCCGCTGTGCACTACTCCCGTCGCCGACCATGTCTCGCCGCCTACCCAGAGCGACGAGAGAGCGCGGCGAGGGCACTGGAGTCAGTGACCACAATCCGGCCGCGAGATTGACGAATAATGCGCTGTGCCGACAACTCGGCCATGACCTTGCTCGTCGACTCACGCGTCGCGCCGACGAGACCTGCTAGCTGCTCGTGCGTGACGCGAACGCCCCGGTTCACGCCGAAGGTGCGTGACGAGCCGGCATCGGCCAGCATCATGATCGTGCGCGCGATGCGAGCCGACAGCGGCCGGTGAGCAAGGTCGGTCAGGCGCTCTTCGAGACGGGCGACCTGTTCTCCCAGTAGCCGCGCGATTCTCACGGCGATGCGCGGGTCAGACAGCAAGAACTGCTCGACGTCGCGCACCTCTAGTCGGCAGACCGATGAGTCTTCGATCGCCTCGGCGTAGTTGTCCTGCATGCGCTGACCAACGAGCACCATCTCGCCGAAGACGGCTCCCGGCTCGAGAATGCCGATCGTCATCGCCTTGCCCTCTTCGGTGACGCGGAAGACCCGGATGCGCCCGGTCTTGAGAATGAACAGCGACGTCGACGGCTGGCTCTGGCTGAAGACCAGTTCGCCGCGCAAGAACCGCTGCGACGGAGCCATGCGGTCGAGCTCGGCCATCTCGTCGGCCGAGAGGTCGGAGAAGAGTTCGACCTCGTTCAGGCAGCTGAAGGTGTGAGTCAGTG
>JBBQKE010000334.1:0-2305 GCA_038326585.1 Actinomycetales bacterium
GAGCATCTATGACGCACTGGGGGGTGACGACGGCATTCGTGGCGTCGTCGATCATCTTGCCACGCGCCTGGCCGCTGACTCTCTGCTGGGCCCGATCTTCGAGGGCGTCGACGGTGACGCGCTGCAGCGGCACCGCGTGAGTTACCTGGCTGCCGTTCTCGGCGGGCCCGAGCAGTACCTGGGGCAGAGCATGCGCGATGCTCACCGTTCGTTGGATCTCACTGACGCGCACATGGAGCGTTTCCTGCAGCTGGCGGCAGAGTCGCTCGCTGCAGCCGGAGTCGCGCCCGAGCCGGCGCGAGCGATGCTCGAGCTGCTCGACCGCTTGCGGCCGGTGATCGTCAACCCCACGGTGACCGGAACCTGAGCCCCAACGGGAGCGACCTGGCGCTAATCGCCTCGCCGCTGGGCCGTGAACAGGCCGAGGGATGGTGCGGGTGACGGCACCGCGGTCTGATCGCTGACCACGGGTGCGCCCGCGATCCAGCGCGACAGGTCGTTTCCGGCAGTGACCGTGGCGGGATGCGGCCCGCGGGCCATCAGGCGCGGCATCCACTCGAGGGGCAGCTCTGTCGCCGAGCCGACCAGCACGACGTTGCCGAAGCGGCGACCCTTCAACACACCCGTCTCGGCGAGGGCCGCAACCTCGGGCAGCACCAGCATCAGCGTTGCGGCCTGGCCGCGCGCAAAAGCCAAGCCCGGCCCATCGGCGATGTTGATGGCGATGATGCCGCCGGGCGCAAGAAACTCGACGAGCTCCCGATAGAACTCGACACTCGTGACGTGGGCGGGAATGCGCGCACCGGCGAACACATCGACCACGATGAGGTCTGCGGCGCCGCGCAGTGCGGCGGGCAGCCGCGCGAGCAGCGCGCGGGCATCCCCATAGCGAACCCTGATTCCTGACTGCCGGGGCAGCGGCAGGTGCTCACGCACGAACGAGACGAGCTGCTCGTCGAGCTCGAGAACCTGCTGGCGCGAGCCGGGACGCGTGGCGTGTACGTAGCGCGGCAGCGTGAGGGCGCCGCCGCCGAGGTGCAGTGCGGTCATCGGCTGGCCCGGATCGCCCCACTCGTCGATGACGTGCCCGATGCGCTGCACGTACTCGAAGAACAGCCGCGTCGGGTCATCGAGGTCGACATGCGACTGGGGCGTGCCATCGACGATGAGCGTGTAGGCGCCGTCGGCCCATCGGTCGGGCTCGATGACCGCCATCGTGCCGCTCGTGAGTCGCACCTGCACCGCGCTCGTCATGCTCGACAGCGTGCCACATTGGGTGCCGGCATGACCGATGCGGGCACCGATCAGGGCTCATCTGCGGTGGTTATAGCGCAGCAGCCCGAATTGGTCAAGAATCCGACTGGACACAAAGCGGCGAGCGCGCCTAGTATTGAGGTTTGCGCTCCCTTGTCTGATCAGCCGCCATATGGCGGGCGGCGATCGAACCCCGAGTATAGCGGCGGGGTGGATTCTTCGTGAGAAGAACCCCTGAGGTTTTCGGCGCTTCCATTCGACCGCACTCACCTGTCGACGATCGACAGAATCCGGGCTTCTACCGCCCACGGAGGTTAGTTCCTTGGCTGCTGCTCGCACCGCTAAGACCCAGTCCCTCAAGAACGGCCGCACCGCTTCGCGCGTGTCGTTCGCCAAGATCAGCGACACGCTGACCGTGCCTGACCTGCTGGCGCTGCAGACCGAGAGCTTCAACTGGCTCGTCGGCGGCGACGGCTGGAAGGCTCGACTCGAAGAGGCTCAGGCCGCCGGCCGCACCGACGTGCCGTCGCGCAGCGGCCTCGACGAGATCTTCGAAGAGATCTCGCCGATCGAAGACCTGGGCGAGACGATGCAGCTCTCGTTCACGAACCCCTACCTCGAAGAGCAGAAGTACTCGATCGACGAGTGCAAAGAGCGCGGCAAGACCTACGCGGCGCCGCTCTACGTCGAGGCCGAGTTCATGAACCACATGACCGGCGAGATCAAGACCCAGACGGTCTTCATGGGCGACTTCCCGCTCATGACCGAGAAGGGCACCTTCATCATCAATGGCACCGAGCGCGTCGTGGTGTCGCAGCTCGTCCGTTCGCCCGGTGTCATCTTCGAGCCCGGCGAGCGCTACCGCCTCCGCAACCTGACCAAGCACCAGCTCGTCAAGGGCACGGTCCACCCCTACCGCGGTGAGTGGATGGAGTTCGACGTCGAGCACAAGCCGGGCAAGGATGTCACTGCCGGAACGCGAGTCGCCCGCAAGCGCCGCCTCGGCATCTTCACGATGCTGCGCGCGCTCGGCTACGACGAGGAGAACGCC
>JBBQKE010000335.1:0-2298 GCA_038326585.1 Actinomycetales bacterium
CGTCTGGTGGTCACGGCGGGCGGCGCTGAGCAGGTCGCGCGCCTGGAGTCGACGACGGCGATCACCGAACCGGGCGTCGCCTGGCGCTTTGCCGACCCGGTCACGGTGTTCGAGCGCTGGTTCGGCTGAGCTGGCTCAGCCCGGAGTAACGATCTCGTCGGCGGTGCCGCGTGGGTCATGCAGTCGCGCATGCCACTCTTCTTGCCGCGCCCAGCGCTGCCAGTTGCGCGCGAACTGCTCGCCGTCACGAGCGATCGCGCGACGGCGGCGCTCGTCGTCGGGCAGCTCGAGGTAGAGAGCGTGATCGGCGAGAGCGCGCGCCGCAGGGCTCACGGCTCCGCAGCCCTCGACGACGAGCGGTCGCGCTTGGTCGAGGTCGTGCCACGAGCCAGGGCGAGCATCCGCCCAGTTCCACGAGCGCCAGCGAGGCGTGCTGCCCTGCGAGATCGCGCGCAGCACGTGCTGCAGCATGTGAGCCTCACCGGCTTCGAGGCCATCCCACCCCGGGTAGACGTCGTCGAGGCTCAGCAGCTGGGCGCCCGTCGAGCGCGCGAGCTCGATGGCGTAGGTCGTCTTGCCCGAGCCCGAGCGGCCGTCGATGAGAGTGATGCGGGGGCGCTGTACTTCAGGCACCGACGACTCCGATGACAGGGTTGAACGTGCCGAGCAGCACCGCCGTGGTCACGGCGACGACCGACACGAGCACGGCGACCACGACGACAACGGTGTCGGATGCTCGCCACGGCGAAGGCCGAGTCCAGGTGCGCGGCCCGGGGGCGCCGAAGCCGCGCGCCTCCATGCCGATCGCGAGCGCCGACCCGCGGCGTATCGACAGCACGAGCAGCGCGAACACCAGACCCGCGGCACGCCGCACCCGGCCGCGATCGCCGATGCCGCGCGCGCGGCGCGCCCGCTCGAGCGTGCGTGCGTCGTCGCGCAGCACGGTCACGAGTCGCAGGGCCGCGACGCCCCCGAGCACGAAGCGACTGGGCAGGCGGAGGTTCTGGCCGAGAGCATCCCCCAGCCGCGTCGCGTCGGGTCGAGCGAACAGCGCGATCGCGGGAATGGCGATGGCGAGAATGCGCAGCAGGGTCGCGAGGGCCAGCTCGAGCGAGCCGTCGCTGATGCTTACGAGCCAGAACTCGGCGTAGACCGTGCCGCCCGGCTGGCCGTAGAAGACGATCGTGAGGGCGGCGAACGGGGCCGCGATGAGAATCGGTGCGATGCGCCGCAGCAGCGTGCGCACCGGGATGCCCAGCGCAGGAATCAGCAGCAGCTGCAGGCCGAGCGCCACCGCGGCTGATACCACGTCGATCGTTGTGACGAGCAGCAGGGCCGGCACGAGCGAGGCCGCGATCGACGCGACCGGGTTGAGCCGCTCGCCGAGCGCGGGCCGAGCTCCGGGAGCCTTCCGCGACCGGCTAGCCTCCCGCGCAGAAGCTGGTGTCCGCGCACCCCGGAGTTCGCCCAGCTCAGGCGGAGTGTCGCCCGCGACACGCGGTGCCGGCTGCGATTCACCGGGGCGAGCGGACATATCGGGCCCAGCAGTCGACGCGGTGTGGGCGGACTGCGGTGCGTGAGCGGGCTCGGGCAGGGCGACCTCGCGGGCGCCGAGCGCTTCGACCAGGGCGCGGTCGTGGGTCGCCATGACGACGGCTCCCCCGGCATCGCGATGCTCGGCGAGCAGGGCGGCGAGCTCGGCCCAGGTGCGCGAGTCTTGCCCGAAGCTCGGTTCGTCGAGCAGCAGCACGGGCGGCGCTGTGGCGAGGGCGGTCGCGACCGAGAGCCGTCGTTGCTCGCCACCGCTGAGCGAGAACGGGCTCGCGCCGGCATGCCGTCTCAACCCGAGCCGGTCGAGCAGCCTGTCGACTCGAACCGCCGCGCCGGGGCTAGGCGACACACCGCGGCGCGCACCCGCCCGCTCGAGCGCGCGCGGCCCGACGGCGAGTTCGTCACGCACCGTGCCGGCGACGAACTGGTGCTCAGGGTTCTGAAACACGACGCCGAAGCGTGCGGCGAGCGCGGCCGAGCTCCAGTCTGCAGGCGCCCCGGCGTCGAGCGCGTCGACCGACCCCGCAGCGGGCGGCAGCAGGCCCGCGAGAGTGAGCAGCACTGTGGTCTTGCCGCTGCCGTTCGGGCCGGTGAGCGCGACGACCTCGCCCGCGCGCACAGTGAGGTCGAGCCCCAGGGCGATCGGCTCACCTCCGGCTGGTCGCACATCGAGCGCTTCCGTGCGCACGAGCACCTCACCGAGCGGGGCCGACCGGGCAGCCGGATGCTCCGCCTCGCGCCCGGGAA
>JBBQKE010000336.1:0-2274 GCA_038326585.1 Actinomycetales bacterium
AAGAGCAGCTCATGCAGGTGGCGATGGCGGTCGGCGGATGCACGGGGTGCGCACCTCGACGCCGTGGCGCTCGGCGTCGCCCGTGAGCGAGGCCGGCGCGTAGAAGCCCATCGGCTGGGCGCGCAGCAGCGAGGCGAGAAAGACGCCGGGGTAGTGCAGCTTGATCCACGAGCTCGCGTAGACGAGCAGCGCGAAGCTGATCGAGTGGCTCTCGGCGAAGCCGAAGTTGGCGAAGGCCTGAATGCGGCCATAGATCTCGTCGGCGAGCTGGCCGGTGATGCCGTTCTCGGCCATGCCGGCGTAGAGCGTCTCGCGCAGCGATTCGATGCGCTCGAGCCCGCGCTTGCTACCCATGGCCCGGCGCAGCAGGTCGGCGTCGTCGCCCGTGCATCCGCCGACCGCCATCGCCACCTGCATGAGCTGCTCTTGGAAGATCGGGATGCCGAGGGTGCGCTCGAGCGGGCCGACGAGCTTGGGGTGGTCGTAGGTGATCGGCTCGTGCCCGAGTTTGCGGCGCACGAAGGGGTGCACGGCCCCGCCCTGAATCGGGCCAGGACGCACGAGCGCGATCTGCACGACGAGGTCGTAGAACTTTCGCGGCTGCAGACGCGGCAGCAGGCCCATCTGCGCGCGGCTCTCGACCTGGAACACGCCGATCGAGTCGGCGCGGCACAGCATGTCGTAGGTCGCCTGCTCTTCTTTCGGCAGCGTCGCGAGCTCCCACCGCTCGCCGAGATGCTCGTCCATGAGGTCGAACGAGTACTGCAGGGCGGCGAGCATGCCCAGGCCGAGCAGGTCGAACTTGACGAGGCCCATCCAGGCGCAATCGTCCTTATCCCACTGCAAGACCGTGCGCTTCTCCATGCGCGCGTGCTCGATCGGCACGATCTCGCCGACGGGCCGGTCGGTGAGCACCATGCCGCCCGAGTGGATGCCCAGATGCCGCGGGTAGGTGAGCACCTGCTGCGCGAGGTCGACGACGGGCTCGGGAATGTCGTGGTCGTCGCTCGAGAGCACGGCGCCCCAGCGCTCGACCTGCTTGCTCCAGGCGTCTTGCTGGCCGGTGGAGTAGCCGAGCGCCCGCGCCATGTCGCGCACGGCGTTCTTGGGCCGGTAGCTGATGACATTGGCGACCTGGGCGGCGTTGCGGCGGCCGTACTTGGTGAAGACGTACTGGATGACCTCTTCGCGCCGATCGGAATCGAAGTCGACGTCGATGTCGGGCTCTTCGTCGCGGAGGGACGAGAGGAAGCGCTCGAAGGGCAGCTGGTAGCCGATCGAGTCGACCGCCGTGATGTCGAGCAGGTAGCAGACGGCCGAGTTCGCCGCGGAACCACGGCCCTGGCAGAGGATGCCGCGACCGCGGGCATACTGCACGATGTCGTGCACGATGAGGAAGTAGCCGGGAAAGTCTTTGAGCTCGATGACGTCGAGTTCGCGCGCGATGCGGGCTTTGTCGGCGTCGCTCGCGTCGGGATACTTGCGCGGCACGGCCGCCCAGACGAGCTGGCGCAGCCAGCTCATGGGCGTGTGCCCGGGCGGCACGTCTTGCTTCGGCAGGTTCGGCTTGGCCTGCCTGAGTGAGAAGCCGAGCTCGGTCGCGAGCTCGACGCTGCGCGCCACAGCGCCCGGGTAGCGCGCGAACAGCCGCTGCATCTCGGCACCGCTGCGCACGTGCGAGGTGCCGGCCGCCGGCAGCCAGCCCTGCATGTCGTCGAGGCTGCGGCGCGCGCGCAGGGCAGCGAACGCGGTGGCGAGCGGGTACCGCGACGGGGTCGCGTAGTGCACGGCCCCCGTCGCGACAACCGGCAGCCCGCGCTCGGCGGCGAGAGCGGCGAGCACGTCGTTGTGCACGGTGTCGAGCGGTCGGCCGTGGTCGAAGAGCTCGATGCAGACATTGGATGCTCCGAACCGGTCGACGAGCGCGTCGAGCTCGGCGCCCGCTGCGGCGATGTGGGCGCGCGTCGGCCGCGCGCGGGCGGCGCCATCCGACGCCGCACCGTCGTTGCCTGCTCTGCGGGTGTCGCGCCCCTCCAAAGCCGACCGCACGGCGCCCTTGCGGCAGCCGGTGAGGATCATCCAGTGGTCGCCGCTCGTGGCATCGCCCCCGCGACCCGCGTGCTCGGCGAGCACGTCGAGGTCGTAGACGGGCCTGCCCTTCTCGGCGCCCGCGAGCTGCGCGTCGGTGATGGCGGCGGCGAGGCGGTGGTAGCCGGCCTGGCCGCGCGCCAGCACGAGCAGGTGCGTGCCCTCGGGGTCGGGCACGCCCTGCTG
>JBBQKE010000337.1:0-2272 GCA_038326585.1 Actinomycetales bacterium
TATAGCCGAAGTCGACGAGCACCTCGACGCGCGTGCCGGCGGGCGGTGCGGGCACCCACTCGGCGGGCAGCTCGCCCGTGACGCGCAGCCACACCGTCGACCACGCCCGGCCCCAGCGCCAGCCGAGCTCGACCGGCTCGAACGACTGCTCGATCGCGTGCTCGAACGGCACGGGCTCGCGCGGCACCTGCCAGGCGGTCGCGGCGAGCGGGCGGGCATCCCGATACAGCGCCGGCGTCAGGTGATCGCGCACGAAGCGGTTCAGGCGGGCCTCGACGAGGTGGTGGTCGTTGTGCATGCGAGCTTTCTGGTGGGGGCGGTTAGAAGACGGGCGCGATCAGCAGCAGCCACGAGGTGACGGCGTCGCCGCCCTCGAGCGTGATGCCATGCTGGGCCACCTCGGCGCCCGTGGCAACGGTCTCGACGCCGGTCGCGAGGTCGGTCACGCGATAGTCGGCGTCGGCGATGAGCCCGCGCGGGTGCACGGCGTCGGGCCGCTCTCCGCCCGGCATCACGAAGGCGCCCACGACGAGCCGGCCGTCGGGATGGCTGAGCTGGATGCTCGGCGCACGTTCTCCGAACCCGCCGCGTTCCGGGGTCGCCGTGAGGGGTTGCAGCACGCCGTCGCGCACGAAGGGCACGAGCTCGCGCTGAAAGAGCTCGACGTGCACGCGCAGACGCTCGAGCAGCTCGGGTCGCAGCTCGATGAGCCGCAGGCTCACGCCGAAGCGGTGGAGCATCGCCGCGCGCAGCGTCGTGTCGAAGTCGTCGGCGCTGAGCGTCACCCAGTCGAGGCAGGCAGGCGGAAAGTCGCCGCGCCACTGCGACCACGACCAGTGCAGAATGCCGATCGGCGGCAGCAGGTTGCGCACGCCCCACAGCACCTCGAGGTGGTGGTCGGTGTAGTCAGGGTCGCTCAAGAAGAAGCCGTGCACGTGCCGGGCGAGGCCGAGGTCGATGCGCAGGCCGCCCGACGAGCACGACTCGAGCATGATCTCGGGGTGGCGAACGCGCACCTCGTCGAGCACCGCGTAGAGGCCCTCGTAGTGCCGCAGCAGTCCGTCGCCCGCACCGTGGCCGTGGTCGGTGCGCGTGCAGCCGGCGTCGGGGTCGATGTTGAAGTCGAGCTTTATCCAGCGCGCGCCCGTCGTCGTGATGAGCGTGCTCATCGACTCGAGCACGTGCTCGCGGCCGGCTGCAGAGCCCAGGCAGACGTAGCCCAGAAAGGTGGGGTCGTCGTTGTCGAGCGACTCGGTCTGCACGCGATACGAGGGGTCGGCGCGACGGCCCTCGACGGTGTGCGCCATGGCCTCCGGTTTCGCGGCTCGCAACAGCGAGTGCGAGCCGACGGCCTCGGCCTCGATCCACATGCCGGGCTGCACTCCCGCGTCGCGGATGCTCTGCCCGAGTGCCTCTAGCCCCGAGGGGAACCGCGCGGTGTTGACGCTCGACCAGTCGCCGCGTTGCTCTTGCCAGTCGCTGCTCGGGTCGGCGGCGCCGAACCAGCCCGCATCGACTGTGGCGATCTCGATGCCGAGTGCGTGCGCGGCCACCGCGTTGTCGGCGATGACCTGCTCGTTGACCTCTTGGTCTTCATAGGGCCACCAGTGGTTCCACTCGACGGGCACGCCGTCGGTGAAGGGCGTGCGGGGCAGCCAGTCGGCGGCGACGGCGCGCTGCAGGGCGACGGCGGCCGCATCCAGATCGCCGGCGACGGTCATCACCACGCTCGGGGCGGTCACCGACTCGCCCGGCGCAAGCTCGACCGCGAACTGCCACGGCGAGATGCCTGCCGAGACGAAACCGCCCGCCATGGCGTGAATGTGCCAGTTGCCGCTGTAGGCCGGGGCCACCGTGATCGCGGCCGACTCGGCGTGCGCGCCGGGGCCGCTCTCGCCGCCGCGCTCGAGGCCGAGCCACGGGATCATGCCGTGCGAGCTGCGGCCCGAGCGGCTCTCGAGCACGAGGTGATGGCCCGCGTGACCGCGAATCGGGCGAAACTCGTCGCCCCACGCGCTGTGGAAGCCGTGCGTGCGCCACGTGGCACCGACGGTGATCGAGAGCGGGTCCATGCGCGTGATCGTGACGGGATGCTCGCCGTCGTTGCGCAGCGTCAGCGCGCACTCCCACACGGGTTGGCCGGCGACCCGGCGAGCGCTCCACGCGGCGTGCACGTTCGCGCCCGCGCGCAGCCCGGCGAGGGCTCCGCCGAGGGCGACGAGCTCGTCGCTCGCGGTGCCTACGGCTGCGTCGACCCACGTCGACGCGACTC
>JBBQKE010000338.1:0-2239 GCA_038326585.1 Actinomycetales bacterium
AGGGGGCTCAGCGGGGCGATGAGGGCTTCGCGGTGGGCCACCCACATGACCGGCTGACGCGTGCGCGCGTCGAGCCATCGCACCAGGCCCAGCTCGGGGTGCAGGGGCACCACTCGGGCGCCGAGCGGGTCGCGCAGCACGAGGTGCTGCCCGTCGCTGCGCACCGACGTGCGCCAGCGCACCGTGATCGCCGCGACACACGCGACGACGAGAGCGAAAGCGACGAGCACGAGGGCACCGGTGAGGGCGGTCGGGATGCCCGGCGCTACGACATCGGCGATGAGCGCCCCCGAGCCGACGACAACGACCGCCCCGGCCGCGCCCAGCCATCGGGCCCACCTTCCCGCCGGGGCGCGCACGACGAGCACGGGCCACACGTGCTCGCCACCGCTCCCGCTCATCGCTCCCCCACCAGGCCGTCGAGCTGCCGCTGCAACTCACGAGCGGTCGACGGGCACAGGGCCTCGGCGCGCATGGCGGCGGCCGACGTGGCGGGCGGAATCGTCGAATAGCCCAGCGACCGCCAGCACGGCACCAAACGCTGCATCGCATCCTGACGCAGCCACGCCTCCTCGATCGGGCCGGGCGGCGGCAGCTCTGACGGCACACCGTACTGCGCCATGCAGGTCTCGATCGTCCAGCGCACGCGCTCGTAGGCGCCGTCAGGCATGCCGAAGTAATTCACCCCGAATCCACCCTCCTGTCGAGAGACGCGCACCTCGGTGTCGCGCGATTCGACACAGTCGATGACGGCCTCGCCCCAGCGCTCGGGCTCGATCATTCCTTGAAAGACCGGTTGCGGTAGCTCGAGCTCGTCCAGGCGGCCCTCGTTCACGGCGAGGAAGGCATCGAACTT
This sequence comes from Actinomycetales bacterium, assembly GCA_038326585.1. GTDB lineage: Bacteria > Actinomycetota > Actinomycetes > Actinomycetales > Microbacteriaceae > Microcella. The sequence continues at coordinate 857 of JBBQKE010000338.1, forward strand.
CTCCCGGCTCACGGCCTCGATCAACTGCTCACGCTCGTTCACCACGTCGGACGCCGTGATCGCTGGAGTGACAGGCGCGCAACCTGCGGCGAGCGCGATCGTGAGCGAGCATCCGGCGACCGCAAGTGCGCGATGTCTCGACCATCGACTCGCGCTCATCGCTCGCTCTCCGTGACCAGCATCCGTCGCTCCAGTTCGCTGGGTGCGTTGGGGCAGGCGGCCGATACGCGCTCGTGCTGAGCCGCGGGCATGGCCAGCGCGACGGGGTTCCACGGATCCCCAGCCGCAACTGTGGCGCCGAACTGGTCTCGCGGCGGCAGGGTGGGAATCGAGACGCCGAGAGCGCGCAGGCAGGAGGCGAGTCGCACCACGGTGTCGTGATATCGCCAGTCGGCTTCGACTGGGCCGGCAACCGCAGTCTCTGGGTCTATGACTCCACACTGGGCAATGCAGCCCTCGACGGACCACTGGATGCGCTCGTAGGCCTCCCCGACGGATCCGACATAGTTCACACTGAGGCGGCTGGATCGCAGCGCCACGGTCACATTCGCGTCGATCCGCTCGACGACGACATCATCGAGGCTGAGGGCCGGCGTAGACGATGCGCAGCCGGAAGCCACCAGCACCAGCGAAATGCATCCCACCCCGATACTCGCCTCCCGCACGCGGCAGCCGCTCATGACACGATCTCCGCGGGGCCGAGCTGAGTGAGAGTCCGACCCGGGTCGGGGCACGTTGCCCGAATCTGACGAGCCGTCGCGTCATCGGCGTTGCTCAGTTGGGCGACGAGCCACACGCTTTGCAGCGGCTCGACCGAGCGCCCGGTCGAGGTCGGGTATATCGACGCGTCGATGGCGTCGTCGAGATCAGGGAGCACGAGAGCGGCCCCCCAGCGACGCACACACGCCGGCAGCGCCACGGTGATCTGGTGACGAACCCACTCCTGCTCGACCGGACCGCCGAAGGGGTAGAGGCCTGTCCAGGCGATGACCCTCAGCGAGCAGCGCACCTGAGCGACCGGCAACTCCCACGCGGGCTCTCCCGTCGGGCGTGGGTTCAGTACCAGCAGACCCGTCTCGCCAATGCTTCCTGCTGTGCGGTCCACGACCCGGTTCATGCACTGAAGCACGTCGGCGAGCTGCCTCTCGGGCTCGACCCAGCGCTCGAACGTCAGGGGCGGATACACCGCCTCGGGCCATTCGGCCTCGAGGTATTCGGTCGCGGCGTCGGCGGATAGCCGCCACTGCTCGGTCACCGTGCGCGAACGCTCCGCCTCCACCTCGTCGAGCGTGGGGGCTGCGGCCTTGGTCGCGCACCCGGAGAGCACGAGCGAGGCGAGAAGCACCGCTGACGTCATGGCGAGGCGCGTCATCGAGGCTCACC
>JBBQKE010000339.1:0-2234 GCA_038326585.1 Actinomycetales bacterium
AACGATCTTGACTTCGCGACCTCTGCGCATCCTGACGACATTGTGCGCATCGTGCGCCCGATCGCCGATGCGCACTGGGAGATCGGCCGTGCCTTCGGCACGATCGGCGCTCGCCTCGGTGATCAGATCGTCGAGATCACGACATATCGTTCCGACACCTACGCGCTCGACTCGCGCAAGCCCGACGTGCAGTTCGGCGACACTCTCGAAGGCGATCTCGTGCGACGCGACTTCACGATGAACGCTCTTGCTCTTCGGCTGCCCTCACTCACGTTGGTCGATCCCTCCGGTGGCCTCGAGCATCTGCTGGCACATCGACTGCTGACGCCGGGAGGTCCAGAGCAATCGTTCGGTGACGACCCGCTGCGCATGTTGCGTGCCGCGCGATTCGCCGCGCAGCTCACAGTCGACGTCGACCCTTCTGTGGTCGAAGCGATGGCGGGCATGCGCGACCGCCTGTCGATCGTCTCGGCCGAGCGAGTGCGCGACGAGCTCGTGAAGCTCGTGAGCACGCACGAGCCGCGGCGGGGCCTCGAATTGCTCGTGGACACCGGCATCGCTGACATCGTGATTCCCGAGCTGCCGGCACTGCGCCTAGAAGTCGATGAGCACGCCCACCACAAAGACGTCTACGAGCACACGTTGACAGTGCTCGAGCAGGCGATCGATCTCGAGCGCGAACGGCATCCGCACCAGCCTGCCGACATCGTGCTGCGGCTCGCGGCTCTTTTGCACGACATCGGCAAGCCGGCGACGAAAAAGGTCGAACCCGGCGGAGCCGTGAGCTTTCACCACCACGACGTGGTGGGCGCCAAGCTCGCTCGCAAGCGCCTGACAGCGCTGCGGTTCGATAAAGACACGATCGCGGCGGTCTCGCGGTTGATCGAGTTGCACCTTCGCTTCTTCGGGTACAGCGACGCGCCGTGGACCGACTCGGGCGTGCGTCGGTATGTGCGGGATGCGGGCGACCAGCTCGAGCGACTGCACATTCTCACCCGCGCCGACGTCACCACGCGTAACCGGCGCAAAGAGGCACGTCTGCGCGGCGCATACGACGAACTCGAAACCCGCATCGCCGAACTTGCCGAGCAAGAGGAGCTGCTCGCCATCAGGCCTGACCTCGATGGCGAGCAGATCATGGCGATTCTTTCTCTCCCGCCCGGCCCGGTAGTCGGTGAGGCTTACCGGTTCTTGCTCGAGCAGCGGCTCGACGAGGGCCCCTTGGGCGAGGCCGAAGCCGAACGCCGGCTGGGCGAGTGGTTCGCATCGCGCGGCACGTGATCGACTGCGGGTTGGAGACCGTAGTCGCATACGACTAGACTCTGCAGGTTGCCCCGGCGGTCTTTCCGCACGGGAGCACACGATGCCATAACCCTCCTGCTGCAGACCGTCTGCAGCCGTTCGAGTCCGAAGGAGGTGGGTGAGTCATGCATCAGTACGAATTGATGGTCATTCTCGACCCGGAGATCGATGAGCGCACTGTCGCTCCGAGCCTGGATAAGTTCCTTGGCGTGATCCGGAACGACGGCGGCACCATTGAGAACGTCGATATCTGGGGCCGACGCCGGCTCGCGTACGAGATCAACAAGAAGAACGAGGGCATCTACGCCGTCGTGAACTTCTCGGCGACTCCGGCCGCGACGCAAGAGCTCGACCGCCAGCTGAAGCTCAGTGAAGCCGTCATGCGCACGAAGGTGCTCCGCACAGAAGAGGCTGTCGCTCGCGCCGCCTCGATCGAAGCAGAGAACACCGCGCGCGCCGAGGGCAAGGCCGCTCGCGCTGCCGTCGCCGCCGGAAAGGCTGCCGCTGCCGCGAAGGCTGCGGAGTAGTCATGGCCGGCGAGACGATCATTACCGTGGTCGGCAACCTCACCGCTGATCCCGAACTGCGCTACACGCAGAGCGGGCTCGCCGTGGCGAACTTCACGATCGCCTCGACTCCTCGGTCGTTTGACCGTGCGTCGAACGACTGGAAGGACGGCGAGGCTCTGTTCCTGCGCGCGAGCGTCTGGCGCGAGTTCGCCGAGCACGTCGCATCGTCGCTGACGAAGGGCTCGCGCGTCATCGCGCAAGGCCGCCTGAAGCAGCGTTCGTATGAGACGAAAGAGGGCGAGAAGCGCACCGCCATCGAGCTCGAGGTCGACGAGATCGGCCCGAGCCTTCGGTACGCGACCGCTCAGGTGACCCGCAGTCAGAGCACGGGCGGCGGTGGCCAGATGGGCCAGCGCGGCGGCG
>JBBQKE010000340.1:0-2233 GCA_038326585.1 Actinomycetales bacterium
CGACGCAGAGTTGACGAACGTCAGCGGCAACCTGGTCAAGGTCTCGGCCTGGTACGACAACGAGTGGGGTTACTCGAACCGCCTGGTCGACCTCACCGAGTACGTCGCCGACCGTCTCTAGTCGGTCGACGAGACGACCGGAAGGGTCACCATGGCTTTGCGCGCTCTCGACACCCTCGGTGATCTCACCGGTCGTGGGGTCATCGTTCGTTGCGATCTCAACGTTCCGCTGAAAGATGGCGTCGTCACCGACGACGGCCGAATCCGGGCGTCGTTGCCCACGCTGCGCCTGCTCATGGAGCGCGGCGCCAAGGTGGTTGTCGTCTCGCATCTCGGCCGCCCCGAGGGCGCGCCGGATGCTCGCTACAGCCTTGCTCCGGTAGCGCAACGGCTGGGCGAACTGCTGGGATCACCGGTGGCTTTCGCCAGCGACACGGTGGGCCCAGCCGCGGCAGATGCTGTCGCTCGGCTCGGTGCGGGCGAACTCGTCGTGCTGGAGAATCTGCGCTTCAACCCTGGCGAGACAGCGAAGAATGACGAGGATCGCGCCACCTTCGCGGCTGAGCTCGCGCGGTTCGGCGACGCGATGGTCTCTGACGGTTTCGGCGTCGTGCACCGCAAGCAGGCGAGCGTGTACGAACTCGCTCAAGCTCTGCCCAGTGCGGCCGGTCTGCTCATCGAGACCGAGACCGACGTGCTCGAGCGCCTCACTGAGCGTCCTGATCGCCCGTACACGGTCGTGCTCGGAGGCTCGAAGGTTTCCGACAAGCTCGGCGTCATCGCGCACCTTCTGCCCCGTGTTGATCGGTTGCTCGTCGGTGGTGGAATGCTCTTCACCTTCCTCGCGGCCAAGGGCCACGCGGTCGGAGCGAGCCTGCTCGAAACAGATCAGCTCGACACCGTGCGGGGGTACCTCGCCGAGGCTGAGCGCCGCGGCGTGCACATCGAGCTGCCGACCGACGTGCTCGTCGCCGAACGCTTTGCCGCCGATGCTCCCTACACAGTGTTGGAGGCCGATGCTCTCGAGAGCGGTCCGGCTGGAGCATCCGGCATCGGGCTCGATATCGGTCCCCGCACGGCGGAGCGATTCGCCGAGCTCGTGGCGTCATCGACGACGGTCTTCTGGAACGGCCCGATGGGCGTGTTCGAGTTTGCCCCGTTCGCCGGCGGCACCCGTGCAGTCGCCGAGGCGCTCACCCGCGTGAGCGGGCTCGGCGTGGTCGGCGGCGGTGACTCTGCGGCCGCCGTGCGCGCGCTGGGCTTCACCGACGACGACTTCGGCCACGTCTCGACAGGCGGCGGCGCCAGCCTCGAGTTCCTCGAGGGCAAGAAGCTTCCCGGATTGGAGGTCCTCGGATGGCAGTGAATCGTGTTCCGCTCATCGCGGGCAATTGGAAGATGAACCTCGACCATCTGCAGTCGATCGCGTTCGTGCAGAAACTCGCGTGGAGTCTGCGCGACGCGAAGCACGATTACCGTGCGTGCGAAGTCGCGGTGTTCCCGCCGTTCACCGACCTTCGCAGCGTGCAGACTCTCGTCTCGGCCGACAAGCTCGACCTCGGTTACGGCGCGCAAGACCTGTCGGTGCATGACAGCGGCGCGTACACGGGCGAGATCTCGGGCGCGTTCTTGGCGGCACTTGATTGCCGATACGTCATCATCGGGCACAGCGAGCGCCGGCAGTATCACGCAGAGAGCGATGAGCTTGTGGCCGAGAAGACGGTGGCGGCTGTTCGTCACGGACTCGTTCCGGTGGTGTGTGTGGGAGAGACGGCCGACGACCTCGAGAAGCACGGCCCCTCGGCCGTGCCTGTGGCGCAGCTGGACGTGGTGCTGAAGCAGCTGGCTGCTGACGCAGACATCGTCGTGGCCTATGAACCGGTCTGGGCGATCGGTTCGGGCCAAGCGGCAACGCCCGAGCAGGCGCAGCAGGTGTGTGCCGCACTGCGTGCCAGCATCGCCACTGCACTCGGCGACGAGGCCGCGGCGCGCACTCGCATCTTGTACGGCGGCTCGGTCAAGTCGGCGAACATTGCCGGCTTCATGAAGCAGGCCGACGTCGATGGTGCGCTGGTCGGTGGGGCGAGCCTTGACGTCGATGAATTCTCGGCCATCTCGCGCTTTCGTCAGCACGTCGGCACCGCCTGAATCCCTTTCCGCCCTCCGTCCGGTAGGGTTGGAGACTGTCCGAAACGCGCGAGAGGTACCATTCCGTGGAAATTCTTCAGGTCGT
>JBBQKE010000341.1:0-2213 GCA_038326585.1 Actinomycetales bacterium
GTTCGCCAGAACCCCGTGGGGGGCGAGGTCGAGGGCGGCCGAGCGCGTCGCCGCCTCGAGCCCGGCCTTCGACACGTCGTAGGCGAGGCAGCCCGGCTGCGCCTGCCGAGCATGCACGCTCGTGATGGTCACGATGCGACCGAAGCCCTGCTCGACCATGCCGGGCGTGAGAAGGCGCATGAGGTCGAGCGGAGCATCCAGATTCACGGCCCACACCGCCCGCCAGTCATCGAAGTCGCTGTCGTGAATCGAGCCCTGGCGAAAGATGCCGGCCACGGTCACAAGAACGTCGACGCCGCCGAGCCGCTCGAGAGCGAGCTCGACGCCGCGCGCGCGGGCATCGGGGTCGGCGAGGTCGGTGAGCACGACATCTTGCCCGTCTTCGCGGTCGAGGCCGACCACGTGATCGCCGCGAGCGCGCAACCGATCAGCGATCGCCGCCCCAATGCCGTTCGCCGAACCGGTCACGATGGTGCGCAGTGCAGTCATGCGGTCTCCTTCTGTGGTGCGGCGGCGGATGCCCACTGCACGTGCAGCGCGACGCTCCAGTCGAGCGTGCCGCCAGGCGGAAGTCGCACGAGCGAGACATCGAGCGCAGTGCCCGCGCCGTGCGGGGTCGACGTCGGTTCGATGCCGAGCGCGTGCACCTGCCCGTTCCAGGGCTGCTCGGTCGAGACTGCGAGCTCTTGCCACAGCAGCGCGTGGGGCAGGGCCGAGCCCTGCCACTCGATGACCACCTCGACCTGCTCGCCGCGCGCGCCGATGCGCTGCGGCTGCACTCCCATGAGCCCGGTGACGCGGGCCGGGGTCGCTCGGTCGACGACCGTCCAGCGGTCGGCCGGGTCGCCCGGCCACACCGTCGGTGTGCCCTGGGGCAGGCCGGCATAGTCGAGCGGCCGCAGCAGGGTGGTCGGCGGCACGTCGAGTTCGAGCGGGGCGGCAAGCACGTCGCCGCCGAGGATGAGGTGCTCGGCGACCACGAGCACGCGAGTGTCGACGCCCGCGTTGTGCACGCGCGTCGCGACGACCGCCCCGTCGTCGGTGAGGCGCCAGATGCGCTCGGCGCTCAGCCCGTCGCGGTCGGCCCAGCCGAGCGCGACGGTGTCGGCAGTGCGCGATACCTCGAGCCACGGCGCTTGCGAAGCCGCGCCGTGGAACCCTTCGGCCACAACCGCAGCCGGGTTCGGCTGCCCCGCGGTCGGAAAGCACAATTGCCAGCCGCCCCGCCAGCGCGAAACCCACGCCTCTTCGGCGACGGCCGTGTTCGAGCTCGGCACGACGTCTGACGCCCAGGGTGTTGCAGCCAGCAACGGCCGACCATCGACGAGCAGGTCGATGAGCACACCGCCCTCGTCGGGCAGAACGGTCGCACTCACGCCGCGGCGCTCGAGGCGCACAGGCGCTTGGGCGGTCATCCGATGCCCCTCACGGCGTCAGGGAGCGACAGCACCATCGCGCTGATCGCTGAGAGCCTTGATGAGGGCGTTCTTGCCGTCGAGCACGACGTGCAGCATGGCTTCTGCCGCCTTCTCGCCGTTGCCGCGGTTGATCGCCTCGAACACGGCGGCATGCGTCGCCGCGTCTTCGAGAAAGACGTCGTCGTCGGCCGCGGTCGCCTGCTGCACGTTGAACGAGGCGTACATGAAGTCGGCGATGACGCTGCCGAACTGGCGCAGCAGCACATTGTTCGAGGCGGCGTAGACGGCCAGGTGAAATTCCACATCGGCGTGGGCATAGCCTTCTCGATCGGTGGCCGACGCTGCCATGGCCCCGAGGGCGTCGTCCATGCGTCGCAGATCGTCCATGGATGCCCGGCCAGCGGCGAGACGTGCCGCCGCCGGTTCCATGATCTGCCGCACCTCGACGAGGTTGCGCATGATCTCGTCGCCGCGGCCGACCTCGCTGTGCCAGCGCAGAATGTCGCTGTCGAAGACGTTCCAGTTCTCGGGCTGGCGAACCTTCGTGCCGATCTTCTGACGGATGTCGACGAGACCTTTCGCGGCGAGTACGCGCATGCCCTCCCGCACAGAGGTGCGCGAGACGCCGAACTGCTCGGTGAGCTCAGCCTCTTTCGGCAGCAGGTCGCCGGGCGCATACTGGCCTCCGATGATCTGCCGGCCGACGCAGTCGATGACCCGACCCTGCAGGCCGCGCATCGAGTACCCGGCCCCGCGATCGACCTCACTGGCGATCTCCGCCATACGCCAGCCTCC
>JBBQKE010000342.1:0-2200 GCA_038326585.1 Actinomycetales bacterium
CCGGCGGCGACAAGCCGAAGCACTTCTTCCAGGCCGGCGGAACGATGATCGTCGACCCCACGACGCCGCCCGACAGCGGGCGCGTGAAGCTGCAGCTCATCAACCTCGAGATGGTCGAGGTCACCATCTTCGCCGACTACCACTCGGTGCCAGTGACCGACGGCGCCTGCTACGAGAGCGCCGCCACCATCGCGCTCGAGACCGCGGCCTGCGTACCCGAGTGCGGCGACCACGCGTGCGGTCCTGACGGCTGCGGCGGCGAGTGCGGCGCGGGCTGCGCGACCGGGAGCTGCGCGCTCGACGGCGCGATGTGCCTCGAGGCGCCCGCGGCCTGCCACCGCCTGGAGCTCGGGGGCGAGGTCGACAACCTCACGCCGGGCGTCTACCGACTCCCCCTCACGGAGCTCGGCCTCGGCGCCGTGGGGCAGGCAGACTTCCTGCAGATCGAGTTCTACCAGAAGGCGACCGGCACGTTTGGCCTCGGCGCCGTGCCCAACGACGACTACGCGACCTGCAACCAGTGCGTGCGCGTCGTGCTCGACGGCGAGCGCGAGTTCTTCCAGAAGAGCGGCACGATGATCCTCTCGTCGGACTCCGACCCGATCGGCGACCCCGACGCGCCGCCCGCGGGCGCGATCACCGTGCGCTTCGCCGACCTCGAGCTCGAGGAGGTCGTGATCTCCGACGACGGCGAGTACCACTCGATCCCGGTGGTCGGCGGCGCGTGCATCGAGATCGACTTCGACGGCCCTCTGAAGACCCCGCCGCCGCCGGCGCCCTGAGCGAGCGGGCCCGAGTCACCCGGCGCTAATCGAAGACGCCGAGGTACGGGCGCCACGCCAGGGGCAGCGCGTCGCGGTGCCCGACCAGCAGCTGCCACGACCCCAGCGCGGGTCGACCGGGCGGATAACGTAGCGCCATCTCGGCCTCGGCCGGCGTGCGCGCGCCCTTGACCTGGTTGCACGGCCGGCACGCGAGCACGATGTTCTCCCAGCGGGTCTCGCCGCCGCGGCTCCGCGGCATGATGTGATCGTAGGTGCCCTCGCGCCGCCCGATGGCCCGCCCGCAGTACTGGCACTGGCCGCGGTCGCGGACGTAGATCGTCTCGCGCGAGAAGCGCACAGGCGTCCGGTCGCGGCGCCGTGACCGCAGGAAGCGCACGACCGATGGCATGGGCAGCGCGACGCGGGGGGTGCGCACGACGCGCCCCTCCCAGTTCTCGAGGATCTCGACCCGTCCGGCGGACCACCACGTCATGGCCCGCTTCCAGCTCACTCGCTCGAGGGGCTCGTAGCTCTGCCCCAGCACCAACGTCTCCACGTCGACCTCCAGCGACGATCGCACCGCCTTTGACCTGGGAACGTTACGGTTCGCCCTCGCTCGGAACAAGAACCCGCCCGCTCGCGGGGCGAAGCTTGACAGGTCGTCGGGCTACGCCTACTGATGCCTCGACACCCTGTCGAGGAATGCCGTGCCTCGTCCGATCAGCCTGGAACGCCGCCGTGAGCTGGCGCTCGCCGCCTTCGATGTGCTGCGCGAGCGCGGCGCCCACAATGTCACCATGAGCGATCTCGCGAGCGCGCTCGGCATGAAGCGGCCGACGCTCTACTGGTACTTCCGTGACCTCGGCCACGTGTTCGAGACCGTGCTCGAGCACGTGCTCGAGCAGCAGCGGGTGTTCATGATCAGCCGGCTGTCGGCCATCACACACCCGATCGATCTGTTGCTCGCGTACGGCGACGCGCTGGATGCGTTCTTCGACCGCGACGGCGCGATGATGCTGTCGCTCGTGTCGTTCTGGGGGGCCGCCGAGGCCGACCAGCCGAGCCGCGTCATCGAGGTCTCCCGGCGTCACTTCCTGCCGATGCGCGCGTGGGCGGTCGATCTGCTCGAGCGCGGCCAGCGCGAGGGCACCGTCGCGCCGTGCGACGCCGCCGGCGTCATCGACCTCGTGGCGGTGGTCCTCGACGGCTACCTGCTGCATCGGGTGGTGCGGGCGCTCCGCTGGACAGACGTGCGCGACGTGTTGTGGGAGCGCGTGCTCGCGCCGCTGCGGCTCGAGCACCGATCAGGTTGCGCGACCGAGGAAACGCAGGGAGACGCGAGCAGCGCAAGGCGCGAGGAGGGAGCATATCGGGAATATGTGACCGACGAGCAACGCAGCGATGCGACGCGGATCCCTGTGTTTACGACCGAGCGC
>JBBQKE010000343.1:0-2194 GCA_038326585.1 Actinomycetales bacterium
TGTTCGCGGCCGACATCAAGGGTGATTTGAGCGGCATCGCGGTCGCAGGGTCGGGGGGCGAGAAGCTGCTCACCCGCACCGAGGGCATCGGGCAGAAGTGGCAGGCCACCGCGTATCCCACAGAGTTCTACTGCCTCGGCGGCATCGGGCACGGCGTTCCCGTGCGCGCGACCGTCTCGAGCTTCGGTGCGCTCATGCTCGCGAAAGTGCTCGGCCTCAACCAGACGCAAGAGTCGAGTCTGGGCCTCGTCTTTCACTACGCCGACCTGAAGGGCCTGCCCCTCGTCAATCTGACCGACCTGCGCACGGTCATTCAGTTTCTGACGAGCGCCGAAGGCAAGGCCGATCTCGCCGAGCTCGGTGGCCTCAACAACGCGACCGCGGGTGTCATTCTGCGCGAGCTCATTACGTTCGCGGCCGAGGGCGCCGACGTGTTCTTCGGGCAACCCGAGTTCGACACGGCCGAGTTCTTGCGCACCACCTCCGACGGTCGCGGCATCGTGAGCCTGCTCGAGGTTCCGGGCGTCGCCGACAAGCCGGCGCTGTTCTCCACCTTTCTTATGTGGTTGCTGGCCGACCTCTTCAACGACCTGCCCGAGGTCGGCGACATCGACAAACCGAAGCTGGTCTTCTTCTTCGACGAGGCGCACCTGCTCTTCAAGGATGCGAGCAAAGACTTTCTCTCCGCGATCACCCAGACGGTGCGTCTGATCCGCTCGAAAGGCGTCGGCATCTTCTTCGTGACGCAGACCCCGAAAGACGTGCCGTCTGATGTGCTCGCCCAACTGGGGTCGCGGGTGCAGCACCAACTGCGCGCCCACACTCCCGACGACCAGAAGGCCCTGCGCTCGACCGTGCGCACTTACCCGAACTCGGGCTATGACCTCGAGCAAGTGCTCATGAATCTCGGCATCGGTGAAGCCATCGTCACGGTCATGAACGAGAAGGGCGCCCCCTCTCCCGTCGCCTGGACGAGACTGCGGGCTCCACAGGGATCGATGGATCCCGCGCCCGCCGACGTGGTCACCGCCACCGTCGCGGCCTCGCCCCTCATGGCGCGCTACGGCGAGGCGATCGATCCGGTCTCGGCGCACGAGATGCTCGCCACTCGCATGAATGCGGCGGCCGACGCAGAGGCGGCGCGTGAGGCGGAAGCGCAGAAAGACAAAGCGCAGGCCGAGTACGACAAGGCGCTGCGCGACCTGCAGAAGAAAGAGCGCACGACGACGCGCTCGTCGACCCGCCGCTCGACCAAGGCCCCCGCCGGTCCGGGCGATGTCGTGGGAGACCTGCTCGGGTCGCGCGCCGGCCAGACCGTCATCCGTGAGGTCGTGCGCGGAATCTTCGGCACGCTCGGGCGCCGTTAGCCGGCATCAACCATCGCCCCGTCAACAGGAGAACCCATGAATGCCAGTGATGTCATCGTGCTCGGCGCCGGCCTGGCCGGCCTCTCGGCAGCTCGCGATCTCGCCGCCGCGGGCGTCGACGTGCGCGTGCTCGAAGCACGAGGCCGCGTGGGCGGCCGGGTCGAGCAGACACGGCTTGCCGACGGTCGTCTGATGCAGCTCGGCGGCGAGGTGGTCGGCCCCTCGCACACCGCATACGCCGAGCTCGTGGGTGAGCTCGGGCTCACTCTCGTTCCCGCTTTCGCCGGGCTGCCCGGCGACGATGTGTGGGTCTTGGCCGAGGGACGGGTGCAGGGCGAGGGCGTTCCGTGGTTCAGCGACACCGACCGCCGCAGCTACGAGGCGGCCGAGCAGGCCTTTGCCGCCCTCGTGCGTTCCATCGACCCCGACGACCCGTGGTCGCACCCCGATGCCGAGCGCCTCGACCGGCTGAGCGTCGGGCAGTGGCTGCGCGAGGTCGGCGCGACGCCGAACGTCGTGCGCGCTCGCGACATCGCTATGCTCGCCCTCGCCGCAGAGTCGGTCGAGCGCACCTCCCTGCTGAGCGACCTGCGCAAAGAGGCGGTCACGGGTGAGGCTGGCTTCTACGACTACGACGTCTGGGAGGTCTCGCGCGTCGGCGAGGGCTCCGCGACCGTCGCGCTGCGCATGGCTGCCGAGCTCGGTCACCGCATCACCCTCGGGGCCGTCGTCGACCGCGTGGCACTGTCGCCCCAGGGCTGCTCGGTGACTCTCGAGAGCGGCGAGCGCTTCACGGCGGGCGCGGTGATCTCGACGATTCCCTCGGG
>JBBQKE010000344.1:0-2175 GCA_038326585.1 Actinomycetales bacterium
TCGGCGAGGAACCCGACCGCCTCGTCATTGCGGAAGTCGGTCTGCTGTACCCAGCGCTCAGGCTTGGCGCCGAGGATGCGGTAGACCGGACCATCACTGCCGCCCTCGACGACGATGCGGAACTCTTGGCGGTCGACCGGCTTCGGGCGCAGCACGATGCGCTCGCGCACGACCGCTTCTGCGGCTCGCGCCGCCCGTGCGGTCTCGACGAGCTCGGCCATGGCAAAGGTGAGCGCGCGAAGGCCCTCGCGGCTCACGGCGCTGATCTCGAACACGCGGTAGCCGCGCGCCTCGAGCTCGGGGCGCACGAGTTCAGCGAGCTCGCGGCCCTCGGGTACGTCGACCTTGTTGAGCGCGATGAGCTGCGGGCGCTCGAGCAGCGGCACCTGACCTTCGGGCACGGGGTAGGCGGCGAGCTCGGTGAGAATGATGTCGAGGTCGCTGATCGGGTCGCGACCCGGTTCGAGCGTCGCGCAGTCGAGCACGTGCAGCAGGGCGCTGCAGCGCTCGACATGACGCAAGAACTCGAGGCCCAGGCCTTTGCCCTCGCTCGCGCCCTCGATGAGGCCGGGCACGTCGGCGACCGTGAACCGCGACTCGCCCGACTCGACGACGCCGAGATTGGGGTGCAGGGTCGTGAAGGGGTAGTCGGCGATCTTCGGGCGTGCGGCCGAGATAGCAGCGATGAGGCTCGACTTGCCGGCACTCGGGTAGCCCACGAGTGCCACATCGGCGACCGTCTTGAGCTCGAGGAGGACATCGCCTTCCCAGCCTTCGGTGCCGAGCAGGGCGAAGCCGGGGGCCTTGCGCTTCGTGGTGGCGAGCGAAGCATTGCCGAGGCCGCCCTGGCCGCCGGGGGCAACAACGATGCGCATGCCCGGCTCGTTGAGGTCGACGAGCTCGGTGCCGTCGGCGTCGCGCACAACGGTGCCCACCGGCACGCTGAGCTCGAGAGGGCCACCCGTGAAGCCCGAGCGGTTATCGCCCATGCCGGGCCCGCCGTTCTCGCTCACCCGATGCGGTCGGCGGTGGTATGGCAGCAGGGTGGTCTCTTGGGCATCCGCGACAAGAACGATGTCGCCGCCGTCACCGCCGTTGCCACCATCGGGGCCGGCCAGCGGCTTGAACTTCTCTCGACGCACCGAGACGCAGCCGTGGCCGCCGTTCCCTGCGCGCAGGTGAAGGGTCACACGGTCAACGAATGTCGCCATGATGGTGCCTCCTTCTGCTCTGCTGCGCATTGCCGCGATCGATCGATCGCGGTGGTGCGGGTGAACCTGTGGTGCTAACAGCGAAGGGGCGGGCCGAAGCCCGCCCCTCGCGTAAACCTGTGCAGCGCCTAGACGCTGTGAAGATCAGGCGCTGACGATGTTGACCACCTTGCGGCCGCCCTTGCGGCCGAACTCGACCGAGCCGGGTGCGAGCGCGAACAGCGTGTCGTCGCCACCGCGGCCGACGTTCGCGCCGGGGTGGAAGTGCGTGCCGCGCTGACGCACGATGATCTCGCCCGCCTTGACGACCTGGCCACCGAACCGCTTCACACCCAGGTACTGGGGGTTCGAGTCGCGACCGTTGCGGGTAGAGGATGCGCCCTTTTTGTGTGCCATGTCTTCTTAGCGCCCTTCTTACTTGATGCCGGTGATCTTGACGCGAGTGAGGTCGGCGCGGAAACCCTGGCGCTTCTTGTACCCGGTCTTGTTCTTGAACTTCTGGATGACGATCTTCGGGCCCCGGAGGTCGTTCAGCACCTCGGCGGTCACCGTGATCTTCGCGAGCTTCTTGGCGTCGGTCGTGACCGTGTCACCGTCGACGTGCAGCACGGGAACCAGCTGAATCGTGCCGTCTTCGCCCGCCTTGACGCGATCGAGAACGACAATCGTGCCGACCTCGACCTTCTCCTGCCGCCCACCGGCGCGCACCACTGCGTAGACCACGTTTCACCTTTGCTCTGTTTGAGGACAACTCCTCGCCTCGGGCGAAACGCCATGAGGGAGAAATCTTGGGGGGTATCGTCGCGGGCACAGCCCAGCGCACACCAACGGTCAAGAATAGCCGACGTCGGGATGCCCGGTCAAACGCGCTCGAAACGAGCACTCGCGACACCTCAGCCTACAATCTCGAGCATGGCCGTGCTGATCGATGACCCCGCATGGCCGGCGCACGGGCGACTGTGGG
>JBBQKE010000345.1:0-2173 GCA_038326585.1 Actinomycetales bacterium
ACGCCCCAGTCACCCGGTTGGGCGTGGGCGGTCACCGGTACAGCCGCGGCCCAAAGGCCGATCACGAAGAGGAATCCGAGGCGCCTCATCCGTCGCTGATCATAGCCCCTCGAAAGGGCCCATGCTCGCCCTAGATCACGCTCGGATGCGCGCGAGGATGCTGCCCAGATTCTTGCGGCGCATCTCGATACAGAAGTCGCGGATGGTGCGTGCGTGCGACTTCGCCATCGCCATGAACCGCACCCCGAGCCCCGACGCGAGCTCGTTGCGATCGTCCTTGCGATAGCAGATCTGCCCGGCGGCCCAGATCGAGTCGCCGATGCCGGGCAAATCGATCTCCAGCCCGACCACGAGACCCGGCGGCGGTGCGAGCATCGAGATCGCCGACATGCTCAACCCCGAGTCAGAGAGGTTCGCGGCGAGGCCGCGTACGGGCCGGTCGTGCACGTATGAGGTGACCATCGTCTCGAACGGAATGCGGAAACCAAGTCGGCGTTCTTGCATGTAGACCTATGTAGGATAAAAGCACACCCGTGCCGGCACCAAGTTTTTCACCCTAGCCGTTCGCGCGATTGCGCCGGCTCTCCCGCGCCGACGCCGCGCTCGAGTCCGCGATCGCGCGCTGGCTCGACGGGTGCGCGCCGACGTTCACCAAGCTCGTCAAGCTCGCATCGGGTCCGGTCTCGATCCGCATCGTCGGCACCACACCGCGAATCGATCCACACGCCGCGCTCGCCGAGATTCGCGCGGGTGGCCTCTCGCTCTACGCCGCCGCACCCGCGCGCACCGTTCGCGCGCTCGCGCAGCGCTGGCTCGGCGGACCCGACGAGCTCGATGCACCGCGCCCGCTCGCGCAGGCGGAGCAGGCGATCTGGTGCCTCGTCGTCGCCGCCGCCGTCGCGGACAGCGGCATCGACGCACGCGTGTGGCCCGCGTTCGAGCGTTCGGCGGCGTCGCTCGTCGCCGAGGCCGCGACCGTCGTCGGTCACGTGCGGGCGCTCGCGCCGACGCTGGCCGCGCCGAAGTCGGGCGAGGACTTCGCGGCCCTCGAGGTCGCGGTCGTGTTCGGGCACATCGAGACGACCGTCGTCGTGTTCGTCCCGCGCGCGATCTGCGTGCGCGCCCCCGCGCCGCGCCCCGTGCCGTCCTGGCAGTTCGACCTGCCGATCGTGGTGGGCCATGCGGCGATCCCGGCCACCACACGCCTCGCGGTCGGCGACAGCGTCACGATCGACGGCATGCTCGATCTGTGTGTCGGAGATGCGCGCATCGGCCTCACGGCGGCCGCACGGGCAGTAGAGGCGAGGGTCGCGACCGGCTACATTCCGCGCGACATGGCCCTGCCAGACGACGCGCACCTCGAGCTGACCGTTCAGCTCGGCACCACGCGTCTCTCGTTGCGCGCGCTCTCCGAGCTCGCGGTCGGTCAGATCATTTCGCTCGGACGCCCGCTCGCCGGGCCGTTCGAGGTGCGTGCTGGTGGCCGGCTGGTCGGGCAGGGCGAGCTCATCGATCTTGACGGTGAGCTTGGCGTACGCATCGTTTCCGTGGCGCAGGAGTAAGCAACAGATGCCCGTCTACGAATATCAGTGCAAAGCCTGTCACAAGGAATTCGAGTACCAGCAGCGCATGAGCGATCCGGAGAAGACGCTCTGCGAGGCCTGTGGGAAAGAGGAGCTCGAGCGGGTGATCTCGCGGACCGCCTTCAGCCTCAAAGGCGGTGGTTGGTACAAGGATCTCTACGCATCGACGAAGCCGGAGTCGAAGTCGTCCGACGCGTCCGCGTCGTCGGAGTCGAAGTCGGATTCGCCGTCGAAGTCGGACGCGCCGTCCACGGCGCCCGCCGCCGCGGCTCCCGCGAAGTCGGACGCGGCCGGTGGCTCGTCGTCGGGCGGTGGGTCGTCGGGCGGCTCGTCTTCGGGCGGCTCGTCTTCGGGCGGCAGCTCGTCGGGCGGCAGCTCGTCTTCGGGCGGCTCGTCGTCGGGCGGTAGCTCGTCGGGCGGCAGCTCGTCTTCGGGCGGCTCGTCGTCGGGCGGCAGTTCGTCGGGCGGCAGCTCGTCGTCGGGCGGCTCGAGCAGTGGCACCTCGTCCTCGAAAAGCTCCAGCGGCGGCGGTGGCACGACGAGCAAGACCGCGGCAGCGAGCGCCAAGTGAGCGCACTCGTCATCGACGG
>JBBQKE010000346.1:0-2173 GCA_038326585.1 Actinomycetales bacterium
GGTCACGGCAAGCCGCGACAGCCTTGGCCGTGAGCACGTCGGCCACGGCCTCGCGAAAGCTTGCGGCGATGTCAGGCACCGGCACGGGTTCGCCGGCATCACGCAGTCGCTCGACATAGCGCGCGACCGCGGTCTTCAGCCCTGAGAACGAGAAGTCGTAGCGGTGTCGCTCAAGGTCTTTGGGCAGCGTCAAGCCGCGCGGGAACCGTACCGCGGTCTGATTTCCCTCGGCGGCGACCCGGTCGATATGTGGTCCGCCCGGGTAGGGCAGGCCGAGCAGCCGGGCGACTTTGTCGAACGCCTCGCCTGCCGCATCATCGATCGTCTCGCCCAGCAACTCCACGTCTCTCGTGAGGTCTCGCACGAGCAACAGAGAGGTGTGGCCGCCCGAGACGAGCAGGGCGATGGTCGGCAGTTCGAGCTGCCCCTCGCCCTCCGTGCGCAGCACGTCAGCGCCGACGTGGCCGACCAGGTGGTTCACCGCGTAAAACGGCTTGTCGAGAGCCACAGCGAGCGCCTTCGCCGCCCCGACTCCGACCATGAGGGCTCCCGCGAGGCCGGGGCCGCTCGTGACCGCGATGGCATCGAGCTCATCGAGCGTCACGTTCGCTTCGGCGAGCGCTTGCCGCAGGGCTGGCTCGATCGCGTCAAGGTGCGCGCGCGCGGCGACTTCGGGCACGACACCGCCGAATCGGGCGTGCTGCTCCATCGACGATGAGATGACGTTGGCGAGCAGCGTGGTGCCCCGCACGATGCCGATGCCGGTCTCGTCGCAACTCGTCTCGATGCCCAGGACAAGATGATTCACGATCCCACCTCGAACCGCATCACGATCGCGTCGACGTCGTCAGGCTGGTAGTAGCGCGGGCGCACCGCGATAGCCGTGAAGCCATTCAGTTCATAGAGCCGCTGGGCGCCGGGGTTGTCAGCGCGCACTTCGAGCAGCACGTCGACCGCTCCGCGCGACTGTGCGAGCCCGAGCAGCTGCCGCAGCAGAACTCGTCCGATACCGAGCCGGCGGTGCGTCGGATCGACGGCGATGGTCTGAATGTCGGCCTGTTCAGATCCTGCAGGCGCACTGAGCCCCGCGTAGCCGACGAGCTCGTCGCCCGACACGGCCGCGAGGTAGAGGGTGTTCGGCGAGGCCAGTTCTGCGGCCATGACCTCTCGGCTCCAGGCGTCCGTCGCAAAAGTCTCTATCTCGAGTCGCATGATCGCGTCAAGGTCACCGAGGTCGGCGTCACGAATGATCACCTCGTTCATCAGCTCACCCGCTTCGGAGCCGACAGGGTGACGTCGGGGGCGCGCAGGTACAGCGGTCGGGGCGCGAGCGCCGTCATGCCCGCAGCGATCCGCGCGTAGGCGGCGTGCGCGAGAGGCGCCGCCGGAATCTCGGTCACCTCGTAGGCCGTGATGCCGTCGCCGGGCACCCACTCGATACGCGGCACCAGATGAGCGGGCTCGACCGTTCGGGGCAGGGGCAGCGCCGCGCTGTAGATGGTCACAGCCACTTCGCGACGACGCGCATCCGTCACCACCGCGAAACGCCCCGCGGCGACCCCGTCCTCGACGAGCGAGATGGCGACAGCATCATGGCTGGGCACGGCGTGCAGCGGGATGCCCCGCGCGAACGCGACCGCATGCGCGGCCGCGATGCCGACGCGCAGACCCGTGTACGGCCCCGGTCCGATGCCGGTCACCACCCCGGTCACTCGCACGTCGCCCTCGGCGGCGAGAACGTCGGCCAGGAACGGGCCGATGACCTCGGCGTGCCGGCGGATGTCGGCGGTCGATCGCTCGGCGACCACACTTCCGTCATCAGCGACGAGTGCAACCGCGGTGCCCGCCGAGGTGTCAATCGCCAGCAGCATGCAGCCAGCCTAGGTTGCTCCAGCGGGGGCCGACACCCGTGATGGTGACCGATCGCGGCTCGATCGGGGCCTCGTCGGGGTCGACTTCGGGGTCGCTAGCTCGGCTCGAGTCGTTGTCCCCATCCGCGCTCGCATCAGCGAGCGCGCCCTTCGGCCGCTCGATGGTCACGCCCAGCCACTCGTCGACCAGGTGCTCGATGAGGCCGGCACCCCACTCGACGACGACGATCGACCGCTCGAACTCGAGATCGAGGTCGTCGAGTTCGTCGGCGCCACCCAACCGATAGGCGTCGACGTGCACG
>JBBQKE010000347.1:0-2170 GCA_038326585.1 Actinomycetales bacterium
CGGGCAGGGCCGCGTCACAGGCCGTTGGCACAGCACCCGCCGCCTCGCAGCTCCGCACGCCCGTGCACTGGCAGGTGGTCTCGGCCCCGATGGCCGCCGCATACGGGCTGCAGCGGCAGATCCCATCGGCCGGAATACACAGCTCTTCCCGGCACTCGAAACCCTCGCCGCAGCCGGGCAGGCCGGCCCCACACGCGATGGCACAAAAGCGCCCGTCGCCGATCCCGACGCAGCGATTCTCACCGTCGAGCCCGTCGAGCCCCGCGGCGGCCCCGAGATTGCACCCCGAATGCGACGCACAAGGCAGGCACGAAGTCGCCGCGGGGTCCACGCAGACGCGGTCACCGAGGGGTGCGGCGATGCCGACGCACTCGAATCCGGTCGGGCACGGGGCCGACTCGCAGCGCGGTGCACAGCGTTGACCCTGTCGAGATATCAGACAGTGCCGAGAGTGACACTGGGCATTGTCCTGGCACTCTGGTCCGTCGCCGAGCTCGCTCACATCCCCGTCACGTTCATCCCCGTCCCCGTCGGCCACATCCCCGTCACGTTCATCCCCGTCCCCGTCGCGCGGGACCACCGAGGTGTCGACCGACGCGTCCGTGTCGCCCGTGCTGTCCGCCGCGGCAGTGTCGGCGTCGGTATCGGGCCGCAAGACATCAAGCGCGTCGCCGGGCAGAGACCCTGGCTCGCCGTCTCGCTGCTCGAGTCGCGCGACCCCCTCGTCGTCCTTGCCGCAGCCCCCCACGAGCCCGGCGGTCATCGCGCAGGCGACGATGGCAACGGCCACGAGAGCTGCCCTCGTCGGCGAGCTCGCCGCACCCCACCACCACCTCACCGCGACCGCCGAACCCATAGTTCACCTCGCCTTGCCATCCGCTCGCCGCTCACCGCTGCTGAGGCGCGCCTTCACTTGCTCGAGCCGCCCCTCTGCGAGCTTCGTCGCCTCCTCGCGGCAGCCGCCGAGACGAAGCGAGAGTACACGAAAGGTGGCGGGACCGAAACGAGCGAAGCGCTCGAGCGCTCGATCGAAGCGGCTCAGAGCGCCTTCGGAAAGGCCGCCGCAAGCCCTCGAGAGTCAATCGGAATCGGCTCGCCGAATGAGCCCGCCCGGTCGCCTGTGGCCAGCTCGAAGACGCTGCGGCGGTGGCCCCCAGGAGCCACTTCGTCGAGTCCCGGCACGAGCCAGAGCCGACCGTCGGCCACGAGTCCCTCGACGATCTCGACGCCGGAGACGAGCACCGTCGTCAGCGGTCGCAGCTCGCCCTCCTCGCCCGCTTCACCATTGAGGATGCTCACACCGCCAAGCCGTGCGCCGACCGCGAATGCCGCGCCGAGCTTCATCGCTCCGCCGTCGCCCTCGCGGCTCGTGACCACTTTACCCGTGTCGACGTCCACCACCACGAGGCGGTCGACCTGCTCGCCGCTCGGCAAGCTCGCGTAGACGACGACCGGCCAGCGCGCGGGCAGCTCGCCCTGGCCCTGGGCCGCGCCATTGGTCGGCCCGCCGAGCATCGAGAAGCCCGACCCCGGGAGCGCGACCTCCCAGGCGACCTGGCCCTCGCCGAGCGCCTGCATCGCGAAGCTGCCGCCCTTCATGCCCACGACGACCCAGCGCCCCTTACGCTTGGCGCACGCCTCGACCCACGGCACGGTGTCGGCGACCACCAACTGCTTTGGCGCAGCACCAGAAAGCGAGACCTCGACGAAGCCCGCCCGCTGCCGCATGAGCAGCGTGTCGCCATCACGGCACATCGCGCCGAAGGCTTCGTGTCGCGACGTCTCGGCGCCCGTCGCCCGGTCGAGGAGTGCGAGCCCACGGGCCAAGACCGCGACCGAGCTCGCCCCGACCTCGAAGCCGCGTCCGACCTCGGACTCGAGGCCGTGTTTCCAGAGCACTCCACCCGTCGCCGCGTCGAGCGCCATCACGCCGAGCGCCACGTCTTCGACCAGGATGAAGACCTGGCCGCCCGCGACCCGCACCGCTTCGGTCATCGGCAGGCGACGCAGCTTCTGGCGCGGGGCGTCAGCGGGGACTTGGGGCAGCGGTGTTGTCCACAGGAGCTTGCCGTCCTCGCGGGCAAAGGCGCTGACCACTCCGCCGCGCCCCGGCTTGTCCTCGAGCAAGAGCGCGTAGACCCGCTGCGCGTCAGCGCTCGCGCTCACCAGA
>JBBQKE010000348.1:0-2169 GCA_038326585.1 Actinomycetales bacterium
CTGCCACCCTGGCCGCCGTTGCGGGCGGATGGCTCATGGATCTCGGGTACCCCGACCTCAGCTGGTGGCCGTTCACCATTCTTGGGACGGCCCTGGTGCTCGCCAGCCTGCGAGGTCGCACGATCGGGGGCGCCTTGCTCATCGGCGCGATCAGCGGATTCTCGTTCTATGGCGTGCTCATCGAATGGCTGACCGTCTATCTCGGCATCGTGCCCTGGCTCGCGCTCACTATGACTCAGGTGTTCTTCACCGCACTCGGCGGCGTGCTCATCACCCTCGCCTGGCGCTGGGTGCCACGCGTGTGGTCGGGCATCGCGGGGCGCCTCGTGCTCACGCCCGCCGTCGTCGCCGCGGCCTGGATGACCCGCGAAGCCCTGGCAAGCGTCTTTCCGTTCGGCGGCTTCGCATGGGGTCGCCTGGCCCACAGTCAGGCCGAAGGCCCGCTCTCTCATTGGGTGGCCTGGGTCGGCTTCTCGGGGCTCACCTTCTTGCTCGCTTGGCTGGCGGCGGGGCTTGTCGCCGTCGCTATCGAACGCGAGGTCGGGATGCTGCGTCGCAGTATCGCGCTGGTCGGAGCATCCGCCGCGCTGCTCGCTTGGCCTGCCGTGCCGATCACGACGACCGGCACACTCAGCGTGGCTGCCGTGCAGGGAAACTCCGACTCAGGTCTCTTCGCGTCGTATGAGCGCGGCCAGATCTTGCAGGACCATTACAACGCCACCGCCCCGCTGTTCGATCAGGGTCTCGAGGTCGACGTCGTGGTGTGGCCCGAGAATGCGAGCGATCTCGATCCGCTACGCCATCCGAACGCGGCATCGGTGCTTGACATCGTCAGTGAGCGGCTCGACGCACCTGTCGTCGTCGGCACGATCACCTACGACGAGCCGACCGACCGAACCTTCAACTCGGTGCTGCTGTGGAATGCGGGCGACGGCGCCATCGACCAGTACGACAAAGTTCGCCCGGTGCCGTTCGCCGAGTACCTGCCCGCGCGGGAGTTCTTCTATCCCTTGGCGCCCGACCTGTTCGATCTCGTGCCGCGCGACTTCTCGTTCGGTGAGCGCGACACCGTGGTCGACATTGACGGGGTCATCGCGGGCATCTCGATCTGCTTCGACATCGTCGACGACGACCTCGTGGCGCGCCAGCTCGACGAGGGGGCCCAGATTCTGCTGGCCCCCACCAACAACGCCGACTTCGGTCGCACCGATCAGGGCGTGCAGCAGCTCGCCATCGCACAGTTGCGCGCCATCGAATCGGGCCGCACCGTGGTGCACGCTTCGACCGTGGGGGCCACCGCGATCGTGCTGCCCGACGGCTCGACACTCGACAGTGTGACGCGGTTCGAAGCGGGCACAATGGTGCAGCAGGTGCCGCTGAGCAACACGACCACCCCGGCGCACGCACTGGGGCGCTCGGTCGAGTGGGGCGTCATCCTGTTCGGGCTCGCGAGCGTGCTGCTCGCGGGGGCCATCGTGCGGCGTGAGCGGTCGTGATGCGCACTCTTGTCGTGATGCCAACGTACAACGAGGCTGAGAGCATCCGCGCCATGGTCGACCGCGTGCGCATCGCGCTCACCGAGGCCGACCTGCTCATCATCGATGACGGCTCGCCCGATGGCACGGGTTCGATCGCCAACGAACTCGCAGAGTCAGATGACCACGTCACCGTTCTGCATCGTCCAGCGAAATCGGGCCTCGGCTCGGCCTACCTACTCGGTTTCGAAACTGCAATCGCCCAGGGCTACGACGTTGTCGTCGAGATCGACGCCGACGGGTCGCACGATCCGGCCGAACTGCCCACAATGCTGGCACTCCTCGAAGAACGGTCCGCTGATCTCGTCATCGGTTCGCGGTGGGTCGGGGGAGGCGCCGTCGTCAACTGGCCGTGGGCGCGGCGCGCCATCTCGCGGTCGGGCAACCGCTATGCGAAGTGGATGCTGCGCTCGAGCATCCACGACATGACCGCCGGTTTTCGTGCCTATCGCGCTACCGCGCTGCACGGGCTCGACCGCGCCGTGGTCTCGTCACAGGGTTACTGCTTTCAAGTGGAGCTCGCCTGGCGGGTCGAACGCGCCGGGGGAGTGGTGCTCGAGCATCCGATCGAGTTTGTCGAGCGCACAACGGGCAACTCGAAAATGGGCCCGGCGATCGTCGCCGAGGCACTCGT
>JBBQKE010000349.1:0-2169 GCA_038326585.1 Actinomycetales bacterium
CTCTCGTCCGCTGGTGGCCGAGATCGTCGCCTTGCGCGAGCAGCTCACTGAACGCGGCATCAACCGCATCGTGCTGTGTGGCATGGGCGGCTCGTCTCTCGCACCCGAAGTGATCACTCGCACCGCGGGCGTCGACCTCGTCGTCCTCGACGCCACCGACCCCTCCCAGGTACGCAACGCGCTGTCGGAGCACCTCGGGCACACCGCGGTCGTCGTGTCGTCGAAGTCGGGGTCAACCGTCGAGACTGATAGCCAGAAGCGCAGCTTCGAAGGAGCGTTTCGCGATGCCGGAATCGATCCCGCTGAGCGAATGATCATCGTCACTGACCCGGGCTCTCCGCTCGAGGTGGCCTCGCTCGACGCGGGCTACCGAGTCTTCACGGCTGATCCAACGGTGGGCGGCCGCTACTCCGCACTCACGGCCTTCGGTTTGGTTCCCTCCGGCCTGGCCGGCGTCGATCTCGACGCCGTGCTCGACGAAGCGGAAGCGGCGTTGCTGCCGCTCGCGGTCGACAGCGAGTCGAACCCGGGCCTGCGACTAGCAGCGGCCATCGCGGGAACAGAACCTCGCCGCGACAAGCTCGTCATTGTTCCCGACGGTACGCACGTTGTCGGGCTCGGCGACTGGATCGAGCAGCTCGTCGCCGAATCGACCGGCAAGAACGGCACCGGTATTCTGCCCGTGGTCGTCGGCGCCGATGCCCCCGAGCTCGCGACCCGCGCCGATGACGTTCAGATCGTTCGGCTGGTCGCCGATCGCGGTGCGACCCGCGACGTCGAAGACGACGAGATCGAGCTTTCTGGAACACTCGGTGCGCTCATCATGACGTGGGAGTACGCGACCGCCGTGGCGGGCATGATGCTGGGCATCAACCCCTTCGATCAGCCCGACGTCGAATCGGCGAAGATCGCTGCGCGCGGATTGCTCGACGCCCGACCAGAGCCGCTCGCGGCCGCGTTCACCGACCGAGGCGTCGAGGTCGTCGGCTCCGCTGAGCTCGTCGGAGACGCGGCTACGATCGCGCAGGCCGTCAGCCGACTCGAGCAACGCGTAGCCGCCGACGGGTACATCGCCGTGCAGGTCTATCTCGATCGACTCAGCCATCCGGAGCTTGAAGTGCTGCGGCACCGCATCGCTGAGCGCACAGGCCGTCCCGTCACTTTCGGCTGGGGCCCGCGCTTCTTGCACTCGACCGGTCAGTACCACAAGGGTGGCCCCGCCCACGGAGTGTTCCTGCAGATCACGGGTACGTTCGCCGACGACCTGGCCATTCCCGACCGACCGTTCACCTACAGCGAGCTGATCGCAGCTCAGGCTGCCGGTGATGCGGTGGTGCTGGGCGAGCATGGTGCCCCGGTGCTGACCCTGCGAGTGACTGACGAGGATGCTCTCGTCGCGATCATCGATTCGGTCTCGTGAGCGGTCTCGGGCCGAACCCGCTCCGCTCCCCCGATGACCGCCGCCTGAACCGCATCGCGGGGCCGAGCGGGCTCATCATCTTCGGTGTCACTGGAGACCTGTCGCGCAAGAAGCTCATGCCCGCGGTCTACGACCTCGCGAATCGCGGCCTTCTTCCCCCCGGATTCGGTCTCGTCGGTTTTGCGCGACGAGACTGGGAGACCCAAGACTTCGAGCAGGTCGTGCACGATGCGGTGAAGCAGCACGCACGCACCCCGTTCGATGAAGAGGTGTGGCGCCAGCTGGCTGCGGGCATCCGATTCGTCTCGGGCGAATTCGACGACGATGAGGCCTTCGAGCGGCTCTCACTGACGCTCGCAGAACTCGACCGTGACCGCGGCACGATGGGAAATCACGCCTTCTACCTCTCGATCCCGCCGAAGTCGTTCCCTCTCGTCACCGAGCAACTGCGCCGCAGCGGGCTTGCCGACGCAGATCAAGGCCAATGGCGACGGGTCGTCATCGAGAAGCCGTTCGGCAACGACCTCGCGAGTGCCCGCGTGCTCAACGAGGTGGTCGAATCGGTCTTCCCCACCGATTCTGTCTTCCGCATCGACCACTATCTCGGCAAAGAGACGGTGCAGAACATCCTTGCCCTCAGGTTCGCCAACATGCTCTACGAGCCGCTGTGGAATGCGAACTACGTCGATCACGTGCAGATCACGATGGCCGAAGACATCGGCGTCGGGGGCCGGGCCGGCTATTACGAC
>JBBQKE010000350.1:0-2168 GCA_038326585.1 Actinomycetales bacterium
GCCGCCGTCGGTAGCACGCTGAAGTCGTCGGGCTTGCGGCCGAGCCCGCCGAACACGAGGGCGACGACGCCGGCGACGACCGAGACGATGATGGCGATCGTGGTAAACCACTCGATCACTGCGGGGCCTCCTGGGTGGGCGTCGGGGCGACGTCGGCGGGGAACCCCACCAGCGTACGACCGCGGCCCGCGCGCACGCTGACGAGGGCGACGAGACGGTCGGGATGTTCGCCGCCCACCCCGCGCTCGATCGCGGCAACCGGCTCGGCGTCGGCCCCGTGTCCGTCAACACCGTCGGGCAGGGTCAGCTGCTTGCCGTGCCCGAGGTCGCGAGCCTGCGCCGCATCGACGTCGAGCACCGGAAACAGCCGCGCGGCGACGTCGGCCGGCGAGGCGAGCAGACTCGCACCCTGCTCGGCCAGCGCCTCGAGGCTCACGGCGTCGGCGACGTCGAACGGTCCCACGCGCGTGCGCCGCAGCGCCGTGAGGTGCCCGCCGATGCCGAGGGCCGCGCCGAGGTCGCGCGCGAGGGCGCGAATGTAGGTGCCAGAGCTGCAGTCAATGCGAGCATCCACCTCGATCGCGGCGCCGTCAGCAGAGTCGGTGCGCCGCACGCCCAGCAACTCGAAGGCGCTGACGGTCACGCGGCGCGAGGCGAGCTCGACCTCTTCACCCGCGCGCACGCGGTCGTACGCACGCTTGCCGTCGACCTTGATCGCGCTGACCGAACTGGGGCGCTGGTCGATCTCGCCGGTCAGTGCGCGGATGCCCGCCGCGAGTTGTTCATCAGTCACGGCCGCGATCGCCGCGGGTTCGCCTGTTCTGATGACCTCACCCTCGGCATCGTCGGTCGTCGTCGCGGCACCCAGTCGCATGGTCGTCTCATACGTCTTGTCGAGGCCGACCAGGTAGGTGAGCAGTCGCGTGGCCGGGCCGGCTCCGAGCGTGAGCAGGCCCGTCGCCATCGGGTCGAGCGTGCCGGCGTGGCCGACCTTGCGAGTGTTGAGAGCGCGGCGTGCACGGGCGACGACGTCGTGGCTCGTGAGACCCTGCGGCTTGTCGACGAGCAGCAGGCCGGTGGTCATGTGCCCTACCGTAGCGGGCGGGGGCACAGGCGGTAGCGCGGGCGTGGGGCACTGCACGCGCGGCCCGCGCGCTTAGGCTGACGAGCATGCGCATCGCGGTCATCGGAGCGGGCGCGGTCGGCGGCCTCGTGGCCGCTCTGGCCGCGCGCGCGGGGCACGAGGTGCTCGTGACCGCGCGCGGCGAGCACGCCGCCGCGATCGCGCGCGCCGGGCTGCACGTCGACGGCGGGTGGGGCGAGTGGGTGGCGTCGGTCGAACTCGTCTCGAGCATCCCGACCCCGAACGCCGGTGCCGAGCACGGACGGCACGCACGCGCCCTCGACCTGCTCGTGCTCGCCGCGAAGGCGCACGACTCGACGACCGCTCTCGAGGGGTGGGGCGCTCACGACGGCACGCCCGTGCTCGTGCTGCAGAACGGGCTCGGCGGCGAGGCGGCGGTGCGGGCCGCGCTGCCGCACTCCCCCGTCGCGATCGGCCTCGCGCTCTTCGCCGTGAGCCTCACGGGCCCCGGCCGCCTCACCGTCACCGGGCCGAACGGGCTTACCCTCGGCGGCGACCCGGTCGCTGTCGCCGTCACCGAGCCGCTGCTGCGCTCGGTGCTGCACGCCGAGCTCATCGTCACCGACGACATCCACGGCGCGCAGTTCACGAAGCTGCTCATCAACCAGGTCAATGCGCTGCCCGCCATCACGGGGTTCAGCGTGCAGCAGACGATCGCCGACCCCGCACTGCGTGCCGTGCTCGCGCGCGGCATGGCCGAGACGGTCGCGGTGGGCGACGCCCTCGGCGTGCACTGGGGCCGCATCGGGTCGGTGGATGCTGCTGCCGCCGCCGCCGGGCGCACGGCCCGCCCGGCCGCGGCCGAAGACTTCGCCCGGCGGCTCGCCGCCGGAATGGGCGACGTGCCCAACCCGGCCTCGATGCTGCAGAGCATCCGGCGCGGCCGCACGACCGAGGTCGAGGCGATCAACGGCGCGATCGTGGCTCTCGGCACGCAGCGCGGGGTGCCGACCCCGGTCAACTCTGCACTCGTCGCCCTCGTGCACTCCGTCGAGCGCTCGGGCGAGCACCTCGCGCCCGACGA
>JBBQKE010000351.1:0-2156 GCA_038326585.1 Actinomycetales bacterium
TCGAGGCCGAGGTGCCGGCGAGCCGACCACTCGTGGTGGGTCAACGCGCGACGGCGCACATCCCGCGCTCGGCCTGCACCGTCGTGCCGATCGCGTAGAACCGCACGCGGCCTACCAGCGCGAAGCGCCTTCCTCCACGAGCTCGGCGGCGCGACCGTTCGTGATGCCCGTCGTGCGCTCGCTCTTGGGCTCGAGCGGCAGCAGCGTGCGCAGACCGATGTTCTCGATCGGGTCGAGCACCGAGTGCTGCACGCACGCGGGCACGATCTCGCCGGTCTCGGGGTGCGCCATGGCATACATGCACGAGCCGAGGCGCTCTTGCGTCTCTTTGATGAGCGGGTCGTCGGCGATAACGCCCTGCTGCATGAGTTGCCAGGCGGGCTTTACCTGCTCAGCATCCATGAAATTGTGCACGACGAACGTCTTGAAGCTGACCTTGCCACGACGCGCTGCGCGAATGACGGCACGCAGGCCTCCGCCGCGCTTCAGAATGCGGTTGACGAGGCCGACCATCGGCGGCAGGTCTTGCGGGTGGCTCAGCACCGCGCGCATGACCTTGATCGTCAGTGCCCAGGTCGGAATGTCGCCGAAGATCATGCCGCCGTAGTGCTTCAAAAAGCGGTCGCGCGCGGCGAGGTCTTTCGGCTCGTCGGCGTCGAGCACCGAGGCGAAGGTGCCCTCGACCATAACGCCGACTGTGTGGCGGTTGCAGCGCGGGTCGCCGAACTGCACGGCCTTGTGCGGCAGCTTCTGGCCGACGCCGGCCTCGATGCGATCCCACACGGCATCGATCGTGACCTCTTGGAAGTTCTCTTTCCACCGCCGATCGTCGCCGATGAAGGCGGCGGGCTGAAACGACATCATGTCGTAGTTCATCTCGAGCACATCGCGCGTGACCTGCTCGACCTCGTCGAGGTTGGTCGGCGTCACGGTCATGTTGTGCGCGAGGTACGAGTCGATCTTCTTCTGCTTCTTGAGGTCGGCGAACATCTTCGCGAACTCCTCGCGGAAAGGGTTCAGCTCGGCTTCGCTCTTCGGCCGTACGGCACCACGGCGACCGCGCATGAGCGAGTCGAAGTGCGCGGCGAACGACACCTTCTTGAAGGCGGGCTTGCCGTCGTCGTCGAGAACGACGTCGAGAAGGTAGTCGTAGTCGAAGTCGCCGTGAGTCATCGACATGGGCTCGCGGCCGACTGCGCGCATGGCGAGCAGGGTGTCGCGGTGCGCCTTGGCCGGCAGCAGGCTGACCTCCCCGCCGATGAGTTGCGCGTGCGCGCGGGGGCCGCGAATCTGCCGCAGCAACCCCATTTGCTTAGTGACCTCGGTGACCGTGTGGTCGCCGTCGATGCGCACCTTGTTGGCGTCGGCCGAGTGGTAGCACGGCGAGCAGGTCAGGTTGCACTTCGGAAACACCCCGTGCGTGCCCTCGCACCCGACCGCGCACTTGCCGAGCAGTTGCTCGGGCGTCTTCGCGTGCTCGGGCAGGTTCTGCCACCGCAGATCGAGCGCCTTGCGAGTATCGGGGTGGATCGGTCGCGTCTGCAGCTCGAACTCGCGAAGGGCGGTGGTGATCGACATCGATGTGCTCCTCGTGGGGGTCATAACACCGCGATCGCCATCAGCGATAGTGGTGCCTCAGTGTAAGCACAAAGTGTTCGGAGCCGAGCCCCATTTCGATGGGATGCTCGGCTCACGGTGGAGACGAAGGGTGCTATCGAGCGCCGTTCGCCGCCAGCCACGGCGCGGGATTGATCGCACGCCCTCCGATGTGCAGCTCGAAGTGCAGGTGCGGGGCCGTCGTGACGCCCGTGCTGCCCACCAGGCCGACCAGATCGCCGACGCGCACCTCATCGCCCACGCGCACGGGGATCGACCCAGCCTGCAGGTGAGCGTAGACACTCGTCACCGCTTGACCGTTCACGACATGGTCGATCTCCAGGTGCACGCCCAGCGAATTGCGGGGGTCTCCGATCTTGCTGACCACTCCGTCGGCCATCGAGACCACAGCGGTACCGCGACCAGGGTTCCAGTCGATGCCACGGTGATTGGTCGAACAGGCACCGCAGGCCGCGGGGCGCGGGCCGAAATAGCTGCCGACCGGCGCGCCCGCACCGACCGGGTACATCAGGGCAGGTCGAACGTCGACGGTGTACTCG
>JBBQKE010000352.1:0-2143 GCA_038326585.1 Actinomycetales bacterium
AGGAATCCTCGACGGGGGCATGGATGCTCGCGCTCTCGCCGCCGCTCTCACCGCGCTGCTCGTCGCCCTCGTGATCGCCCCGGGCCTCTGGCGCATGCTGCGCCGCTCAACGCGCCTGCGCTCGTCGGATCCCCTCGACCATTGGCGCGAGGCACGCGACACGGCGCGAGATCTGGGGCTGCCTGCCGACCCCGAGCAGACGCCGCGCCAGCTCGCCGACGCATGGTCGGCGCAGTGGTCGAGTGATGACCGCGCACAGCTCGAGGCCGCACGCAATGCACTGGAACGGCGCGCATTCGCGCGCGGCGACCTGCCCTCGGGCGGCAGGGAGAGCACCGTCGACGTGCTGCGAGCGCTGCGCCGGTCGGCACCGTGGTGGGCACGCACCCTGGCCCGCATCGCTCCGGTTTCGCTGCTCGACCGCACGCCGCGCGACGAGAGGTTCGTGGTTGACCCGCCCTCCCTCGCGGGCGCCACCGACAACTAGGCTCTTCCTCATGTCTGCTCGCACGTCGCTCGTCATTCCGGTGCGTCCGGCGCTGAGCGCGAAAGTGCGCCTCGCGGTCGACACCTCGGCGACGGCGCAAGAGCGTCGGATCGCCCTTGCCGCGGCGATCGCGTTGGACACGGTCGAGGCTGCACGGCGATCAGTGAGCGTCGGTGACCTCTTCGTGGTGGGCTCGCTCGCCGAAACCGTCGAGGGCGTGCACATGGTGACCGACCCCGGTTTCGGGCTGCTCGTCGCGATCAGCGAAGGACTCGCTCGCTGCGACGACGCGGTGCCGACAGCAGTGCTTCTCGGCGACCTTCCCGCACTGCAGCCCGCAGACCTCGACGCTGCCCTGCTCGGCGCGAGCGAGCACCATTGGGCCTTCGTGCCCGACGCCGAGGGCGCCGGAACGACCCTGGTCGTCGCCCAGGAGGGCCTGCCGCACTCGTTGCGTTTCGGCGACGACTCGGCAGAGCAGCACGGACTCAGCGGCTACGCCGAACTCGAAGTCGCGCAGACCTCCGGCCTGCGTCGTGATGTCGACACGCTCGCGCAGCTCGATGACCTCGTTCGACTCGACGCCGCCGGCGCTGTGGTGCTCGGCCCGCGCACGCGCGCGCTGCTTTAGACGCCTGACTTCACGTCGGCGATCGTGAGCGCGAGCCGGCGCCCAGTTGCCGCGTAGCCCTGTTCGCGGTGAGCCTGGGCTGCGGCCACGCGCTCGGGGCTCGGCGTGCCGTAGGTCGTCGTGCGCTGGCGCGCGACGCGTCCGATCGAGGCGGCCATCGCTTCGAGCTCGGCGACAGTTTTCTCTGAACCATTGTCGGCGCCGGCCATGCGGCTGATCGTCTCTTCCATGAGCGTGCCGCCCACGTCGTCAGCACCGCCCTGCAGCATGAGCCGGGTGCCGTCATCGGTGAGCTTGACCCACGAGGTCTGAACGTGGTCGATGCGGCCGTGAAGCATCAGGCGTGCGACGGCGTGCACCGCACGATTCTCTTGCGGCGTCGGGCCGGGTCGCGCCACACCCGCGAGGTAGACCGGCGAGTTAGCGTGCACGAAGGGCAACAGCACGAACTCAGTGAAGCCTCCGGTATCGTCCTGCACCCGAGCGAGGGTGCGCAGGTGGGCGACCCAGTGGTGTGGAGCATCCACGTGGCCGTACATCATCGTGCTCGATGAGGGGATGCCGAGGCGGTGCGCGGTCGAGACGATCTCGATCCACTCGGCGGTGGGCAGCTTGCCCTTCGTGAGCACCCACCGCACGTCGTCGTCGAGAATCTCGGCAGCCGTGCCCGGAATCGAGTCAAGCCCCGCCTCTTTCGCCGCCGTCAAGAACTCGGCGAACGAGAGCCCGGTGCGGGATGCTCCGTTGACGATCTCCATCGGACTGAACGCGTGCAGATGCATCTCGGGTTGCCGCTTCTTCACTTCGCGCGCGAGGTCGAAGTAGGCGCTGCCGGGCAGGTCGGGGTGGATTCCGCCTTGCATGCAGATCTCGGTCGCCCCGAGCGCCCAGGCCTCATCAACCCGGTCGCCGACCTGCTGCATCGAGAGCGTGAACGCGTCGGCGTCGGTGCGGCGCTGTGCGAAGGCGCAAAAGCGGCAGCCCGTGTAACAGACGTTGGTGAAGTTGATGTTGCGGTTGACGAC
>JBBQKE010000353.1:0-2135 GCA_038326585.1 Actinomycetales bacterium
TGCGTGCAGAGCCATGGCGAGCATCCGTGATCATGCCTGCCTGGCTGCCCGTGAACGAGCGCGCGTCGTGGCCCATGCTCTTGATGGCCATGGCGAGCAGAGCCATCGAGATGCGCTCGCCCGTCGTCAGCAGCATGTCGAGCTCGCGCGGGTCTGGCAGCGGTGCGACCTGGTGAGCGAGGTCGATGAGGTCATCGGTGCTGTCGCCCATGGCGCTGACCGCGACGACAACCTCGTTGCCCGCCTTGCGTGTCTCGACGATGCGCTTCGCGACGCGCTTGATGCTCTCGGCGTCGGCCACCGACGACCCACCGAACTTCTGCACGATGAGGCTCACGGTAGAACTCCTGGCGGGATGGGGACGGATGGCGGCGGCGCGGCAGGCGCCGAATCGCGCCTCTGCGGCAACGGCACGACCGCGGTGGCGAGCCTGGTCGTCGATTCTACCGCTGAGGGATGCCCGCCGGGGCATGAGCTAGCGCTCGACCGTGCGCCGCCCCTCGAAGGCTCGGCCGAGCGTCACTTCGTCGGCGTACTCGAGGTCGCCGCCGACGGGAAGGCCGCTCGCGAGACGTGAGACGCGCAGGCCCGGCTGCACGAGCAGGCGAGTCAGGTAGGTGGCCGTCGCCTCACCCTCGAGATTCGGGTCGGTCGCGATGATGACCTCAGTGACCGTGCCGTCGTTGAGGCGCGTCAGCAGCTGGGCGATGCGCAGGTCGTCGGGCCCAATGCCGTCGATGGGGCTGATGGCGCCGCCGAGCACGTGGTAGAGCCCGCGGAACTCGCGAGTGCGCTCGATCGCGACAACATCTTTCGCTTCCTCGACGACGCAGATGGTGGTCGGGCTGCGGCGCACGTCGCGGCAGATCGAGCAGTGCGCCTCTTCAGCGACGTTGCCGCAGATCTCGCAGAAACGCACCTTCTCGCGCACATCGATCAGCAGCTGCGCGAGGCGGCCGACGTCGAACGACTCGGTCTGCAGGATGTGGAACGCGATGCGCTGCGCCGACTTGGGCCCGATGCCGGGCAGCTTTCCGAATTCGTCGATGAGGTCTTGGATGATGCCGTCGTACACGTCAGTGCTCGTCTCTCACGTCAGAACTCGTCTCGGAAGGGGTCGGGTGCGTCAGCGCTCGAAGGTCGGTCGGGGTCAGCCGGCGCTGCGGGAGTCGCTACCGAGGCGGATTGCGTTGAGACCGTGGACTCGAGGGTCTCTTCGAGCAAGAAGGTCGCGCCCAGCATTTCGCGCACGACCGCCTCGCCGTAGCGCTGACGCCCTGTTCCGTCTGAGGCGTGCGGCGCCGGAGCCGTCACCACGGGCTCAGGCGGCGCCTCGGTCTCTGGCGGTGCCGGTGGGTCGTCGACACTCGGGGGCACCACCGGCTCGGCGGTATCGGCCGGCTTCTCGCTGGCACCGGGTATCGCCGCGACAGCCCAGTCGGTCGTCGCAGCACTCGCGGCCTGTGTCGGCTTCTTCGACGCTCGCGGGTTCGGTGCTGGCGACGCAGGGGCGGGTTCAGCCGGTGCCGGCTGTGCCGGCGCAGAAGCAGTCAGCGCCGGGTCGGGGTCGGCGGGAGCATCCGCCGACGGCCGGGACTCGGTCGATGCAGACTTCTTGCCGGGCGACGACGTGGCCTCGCCCTTGCCGGGGTCGACTCGCAGCATGAACTTCACGCGCGCGCCCGTCACCTGCTGAATCGCGCCGCGAACGTGCTCGCTCACGCTGTCGGCGGGTGCTGCCCGCACCTTGAACGCAGCGGCGTCTGACTCGTTGGTGAAGCTGATCGTCAGCACATCATCGTCGAGCGCCGCGGGAGTCGACGTGAACATGACCGTCCACGAACTGCGCTTGGTCTGCTGCACGGCGTCGAGCACGGCGGGCCACGCGGCCTGGATCACCTCGAGCGTGAGCGGCTGAGAGGACGCGGCCGGCGCGGTGGAGGAGGAAGCGGAGGGAGCCGGGGCGCCGTCGTGGGCGGCGGGAGCGGCAGCATGAGCGGCAGCAGGAGCGGCGGGAGCTGGCGCGGCGGCAGGAGCGGTGGACGCAGGAGCGGCCGGGGCGGTTGCGGTAGCGGCCGGATTGGGCGTGGCCGGAGCGGGCGCGGCCGGCGCAGAGCGGATGCTCACCGCGGGCT